>CADBAC010000410.1 GCA_902792495.1 Ruminococcus flavefaciens
TCTTTATCATATACGAACCATGCATGGTCATCCTCCTTCATATGGCTTCAGCCCTGACGCATTGCAAGTTCCGTAAGTATTTCCAGAGCGATCCTGTGATCCTCGTTAGGGTACTGCTCATATTTAAACTGAGCAAATCCCAGCGCTGTATATTTATAATATGGATCGACGTAATGATTGCAGTCCACATTATGATCTGCCAGATACTTCAGACGTTCCAGATCCACCGATGATTGTACAAGCAGCGGGAAATAGCAGCTTTTCAGATCATCTGTACCGTATCTCTGAGCCATATAATCAATAAGATCCCGGTCATCGCACCAGAATATTCCGCCGTTCCAGTTGCCGAAATTTTCTTCAAAAAGAGTTGGATACTGCTCTAAAATATACCATAATATCCTCGGTGAATGTGATATTGCTTCCCCGAAAGGCGAAACAGTTCTGCCTGTGATCTTCTTGTTAAGATCAGCACCTGCCTCGCAAAGCGCCTTGAAACCTTCAAGATTGTCATACTTAGCGCAGAATGACAGCGGAGTTCCGAAATACTCGAAACTGCGGTTGAGTTCAGATTTATTTGCCGTTTTTGCACGCTCGATTATGGCAGGTGTATCATTCATGTAGCAGGCATAGACCAGCGTTTTTCTGAACTTTTCAGCCTTTTCCAGAGCCTCGGCAAACTTCTCTCTCCATTGCTGATCCTGTGGTTCAAGTCCGAATTCATTCCTCAATATCACCTCATCCACACAGCCTTCATAGACCCATGAATTATACAGCTGCTGTGATAGCTCCTTTGTTTCGGCAAGCTTTCCGTTTTCGTAACGGTAGGCACGAAGTGCTCTGTCATCTGTCATCATCCATTTGAAATGATCCTCCAATTTCAAATAATGAGGCGCTTTTGAGCAATAATTGTAGGACTCATCTTTGCTGTCTGTGTATTCATTTCCGATGACATGATAAAGCGACATATTTATACAACTGCACGTATTCATTATGAGTACGTAATCGTCGTATTTCAGCTTTGATATTATCTCCTCGGGCCAGTGAAGATCTTCTTCTCTCGGAAATACTGCACCTTTGCGGATCCAGTCGGTATACTTTCTGAACTCATCGGGTACATTGTCTGCGGCATCAACAGCATCTGCAAGCTGATGTTCTTTCAGCAGCATTTTCTTCAGATCATCCATCAGTTTAGTGCCGATCTTCGGGAAAACAGCGTATTCTATTTTCTTCAGCTGTGCGCAATTGCTGAAAGGTTCGCCCCATGCTTCTGTCACTTTTGCAGGTATACGGATACTGCGAATTCCGCTTCCGCTGAATGCGCCGCCCCATATTTTTATCAGCGACTCAGGAAGTTCGACCTCCTCAAGGCTTACACATCCATTGAAAGCATTTCCCTGTATCTCCATTACGCCCTCAGGTATAGTAACATGACGAAGATTTGTGCATTCCTGGAACATACTGTGAGGAACGCAGTTCCAGCCTTGCGGTATCTCCACGGAAGTGATCCCTGTACATCCGCTGAAAGCTTTTGTTAATACTTGTACATTTCCCGAAGGCAGAGTTATATCCGTCAGGGCTGTACAGCCTTCAAATGCATTCTGACCTATAAGTGTCAGACTATCGGGCAGATTGCAGGACTCAAGGGCAGGACACTCAAAAAATGCCTGTTCGCCTATTTCAAGAATACCCTCAGGCAAAGTAACCTTTACGATACTCTTGCGTCCCTTGAAAAGTCTTTTTGCCAGTTTAGTCACACCTTCAGGGATGACCACTTCTTTCTCGCCTCTGTCAAGCTTGCATTTTACCAATTCCGAACCGTTAAATTCAAACTGCGCCATAATTCTCCTCCATCCGATAAGATCAGCAAAAACCTGATCTGTTTTTGTGTATAGGCAACACCGCACAAAGCTTGTGCTGAGTTGCCTAAAGATTTTGCGCTCCCCGAACGAGATACGGGTCAATAACCGTCTTTCGGCGGTTATTGAGGACAAATTCATTATAACATATATATTAATTGGTGTAAAGCCTGAACCCGTCGTTTTTTTATATGACTTGCATATTTTTTTATAAAAATGTTGCAATTATTGCTTCCTTATGCTATAATTGATTCATTGATTTACAAGGAAGAAGATATAACGATCAAGAAGAAAATCATGATCAGGGCTTTTCTTTCCGCTGTACTCCGTCATCCTGCATAGACAGCAGCAGTTGAGAAGTCCATAGAATTTATAAATATGATGTACGAATTGCTATAATTTATGAGGTCACATTTAATGAAAAAAACAAGTAAAATTATACTATTG
>CADBAC010000411.1 GCA_902792495.1 Ruminococcus flavefaciens
GGGGACGTCCGCTTTTTGAAAGGTTAAAAGGGAGAAAACCGCTTAGCTACGGTTTTCTCCCTTTTGTAACATTTGCATATACGCATTTTTGATTGGTGGAGGCGAGGGGAATTGAACCCCTGTCCGAAAGCTCATTCATGCAACTTTCTACGAGCGTATTTTACCTATTATGATTCCCTTGGCTTACCGCCGATAAACGGGCTGAAAGCCAAGGTAGTCCGTATACAACTAACGGACACGGACACTTCCGTTAGTCGTTCACCACTAATCGATGCCCGAGCGAAGGCCGTGGTACTCCTTCGGCGGACAGAAGCTGACTTAAGCAGCTACCAGTTCGCTATTTCTAGAAACTGTGATGTTATTTCTTGCGTTTATATTTAAACGTGGCGAGGATTAAGGAGATCACGCCGTACTCCGCTCGCTTATCACACTTCAGAACCCCCGTCGAAACCTTTACGCCCCCATAAATAAGGGGAAAAGGTTGGGAGCTTGAAATGCTCTGTTATTATTATACTATGATTCTGCGGATTTGTCAACTGCTAAAAATGTCCTGATATGTAATTTGCTGTCGGTCAGAGCGAAATAAAGGGACGCACATTGCACGTCCCTTATGCTTATAATTCAGTTAATTTCCCGTCCGAGAAGAAGTAGATATTTTCCTTTTTGAAGCCATACTTTGAATCGGGGATGCTTATATGCGGCTCAAATGTAAAGAGGTCCACAGAGGAAAGAGCCGCCTGATTTCCTTTCTCGATGTAGATTCTGTCATCCTTGCGCTTGGCGATAGAATGTCCGAGATTTCCCATAAAATCGAGATTTACAAAGCCTTGCTCACTTATGAAGCTGTTTATGTGCAGATACAGTTCTTCAAATGTAGTTTCGGGAGCAGCAAAGCTGATAAGCTCACTGTGAAGTTTTTCTTCCATAAGCAGACCGTTCCGCCATTCGGAATTTTTTATCATGCCGATATCGCTGACGAATTTGCCGTTTTCGATAATAACTGTACGGGCATAGTCTCCCCAGATATTTCCGCACTGAGGACTCAGGTCGATGGTGATGATATCATCGGGCTGAATTATCCTGTCGGAGGTAGTGTATTCCCGTCCGGAAACGGAGTCCGTTGTCTCATCGCCCGAAAAAACGAATGCTCCGATATCCCAGTACCAGAAGGAATCCGCTCCCTCTGCCAGCATTTTCTCCTCACAGAGCCGTCTGACTTCTATGAGAGACATTCCTGCTTTTATTTCGTTCCTGATGTAAGCTATGGTATCTTTGGCTATTTTCTGAACTTCACGGTATTCCATGCAGTTTCTCACTTTCTTACAGCCACGACATATCGTCGTCTTCCGGGCGGGGACGTTTCCAGTAGACCTCATTTTTCTGCGCTTCCAGAACAAGTTCCTTATTCGCTCTGAGAGCGTCCCTGTCCATCATTCTCAGCACTACAGCAGCGCCGAGCTGAGCATCCGAACCGTCCATAACGTCGTTCAGACTGAACTCTCTCAGGAGTACCTCAGCCAGCTTCGGGTCGCTGAGATGATTTTTGAAGTAACGCTTAGCCAGATTATCACCGTAGGTATTGATGTATACAAGATACTCATAAAGCTTGTCAGTATCCCAGACTCCGTCCACATAGGGAGGATTTTCGAGCAGTTCCTTCGTCTTGCTGTCGAACCAGCCGTCTGCTTCTATGACAGCCACAGCGCAGGGCATACGTCCTTCTATGACGAAGAACTCAGCCTTGTACATTCCCAGCGAAATGAAGAACTCCTTGTAGGATTCGAGAGTGAACTCATGCTTGAACTGCACTCCTGCCGCTTCGCAGGCCTTTACAAGCAGTTTGCTGGTTTTATCGGATTTATTGATATATGTGGGGATGATGACCTTTCCGCCTGATTTGCACACTCTGAGCATTTCCCAGACAGCAGAGGCAGGGTCATCGAGAAGATGTATGACATTTCCTGCAACGACTTTGTCGAAGCGTTCATCACGGCAGTTCAGAGCGCACATATTGGCTTTTCTGAATACCGTATTTCCGTAAACACGGCACTTTTCCTCGGCTCTTTTCATCATTTTTGATGAGAGGTCGGTAGCTACCAGCTTATGGCATTTTTTAGCGATGGCCTCGCTTATCGCACCTGTTCCGCAGGCGCATTCAAGTACAACGTCGTTTTCGTCGATATATTCGGCAATACGATTACCCAGCTCCTTGTAGACCTTGCCGTTGAGCAGATTCTCAAAGCTGTCGTAAACGCCTGCAACTTTGTCCCAGATCATATGTTACTCCTTCACTTCAGAACGATCTCACGCCATATGTCCTTGTATTCCTCATAGAATTTCTCATTCTGAGGCTTGCCCACGATAATGCCGTTTATCTTTTCAAATACTCCCTCGGCTTTCAGTGCTTCAAGGAACTGTTTCAGACGTTCGGGCGAAGGCTGTTCCTCACTGGTCTCGGCAAAGAGTATCTTGCCCTCCCATTCCTCGGCTGAGGGGAAAATATTGTACTTTCTGATGATCTCGCTCTGATGTTTCAGGTCTTCAAGGATCGCAGAGCCGAATGGAAATCCTGATAAAATTTTATTCACTTCGGGATTGCTTCCGATGTCTGCTATGAGCATTTCGCCCATGCTTTCTATGCATCCGCCCAGAAGCTGCCCTTTGAACTGTGAGGGACCCTGTAAGAGTTCATAGCCGTGCTTTTCCTTATGGGATACACGGTCTGTGCCGATAGCAGCAGGGGAGAAGTCGGTTCGCTCCTCATACCAGAATTCCGAGGGAACTATCCTTCTGCCGCTGTACGGAGTGAAAAGGCTCTTGAAATGGCCTTCGGAGTAGGGGAGCATACGATCGGCCTGTTCGCAGACATCGCAGATAAAGCTCTGACCGTAGAATGTCTGGAGTCCGAGACGGTGGAACATGAAGTGATTGTTTGTGGTATCGGAAAATCCCAGGAACATCTTAGGGTGTTCACGGACAGCGTTCACAAATTCCTCATCCTCCATGAGATAGGGGAGCGTCCTGAATGTCTCGAAGCCGCCGATATCGGTGATGATACCTTTTATTGAATCGTCGAGAAAGGCTTCTTTCAGGTCAGCGGCACGGGCTTCGGGATGAGCCAGAATGTAGTCGGTCCCTCTGAAAGCGTGTTTGGTGAAGCATATGTCAAGTCCGAGTGCATTTATTCTCTGCACACCGATGTCTACCTGCTGTACACAGCCGATATTTCCGAGAATACCGTTGGACAGGCAAATTACGGCAACTTTGTCGCCTTTTCTGAGTGGTCGTGGTTTTATCATTTTGCACCTCCGTTTACAGCCATTGGATAAAGGCAGTTTTATCTCTTTTATTATACCCTGCACGCTCATAGAAGTCGAGGGTTGACTGTTCCTTTGAGCCTGTCAGGAGCATCATCTTGTAGCAGTTTTCGTTTACAGCGATATCACGGGCATAGTTGAGGCAAGCAGTAGCGAGGCCTTTTTTGCGCCATTTCTCATCGGTTATGACATTCTCGATAAAGGCGTAGGGGCGCTGTCCCCTTGTAAGGTTGGGGATAATTACGCAGACGCATGATGACACGATAGCACCGCCTTCCTCTGCTACTATTATATGGTGGTCGGGATCGTTCATTATCCTTTCCCACAGCGCAGTCAGTTTTTCGTCGATTTCGGGAAACGGGTTATCGTGAAGCTGCATATACAGTTTCAGCAGTCCGCTGAGATCACTTTTTACTGCTTCTCTTATCATAGTGATATCCTCACTGATTTCTTGATTTGATATTTCGGTCTATCTCACGTTTAGCGTCACGCTTTGCGGCATCTGCACGCTTGTCGTAGAGTTTCTTACCTTTGCAGAGACCCACCTGCATTTTCACTCTTGAATCCTTGAAGTAGATACTCAGGGGGATGAGGGAAAGTCCGTCCTGCTTGACTGTGCCGAAAAGCTTGTTTATCTCACGTTTGTGCATGAGCAGCTTTCTCTTTCTGAGTGGGTCACGGTTGAAGATATTGCCCTTTTCGTAAGGGGAGATATGCATACCTCTGACAAAAAGTTCGCCGCCGTCTATGGAGCACCATGAGTCTTTCAGGTTGACTCCGCCCTGACGGATAGACTTTACCTCCGTGCCGACCAGTTCGATACCTGCCTCATAGGATTCGAGAACGAAGTATTCATGGCGTGCTTTGCGGTTTTCAGCGATAGTTTTAGTACCTTTTGAGCGCATACGTATTTCCTCCGTAAATGATTTCTGATTTTATTATACTTCATAACAGAGAAAAAGTCAACCGAGAAGAGTGAAGATATAGTGATTATTGATAATAAAAAAGCAGCATTCCCGACTTTTATCGGAAATGCTGCTCTTACAGCTGTTGATCAGATATTCATAACAGAAGTTATCATGTTACCGCCGTTCATCTTAACGCTT
>CADBAC010000412.1 GCA_902792495.1 Ruminococcus flavefaciens
AATTGTTTATCTTTATTCATTGCATTATTTACGCATTTTACGTGTTCATCGTGGAACGCCGAGGGCGGCGTTCCCTACAAATGTATCATGCAATCATAAACATCTTTAGTGCTGTCGAGCGAAAGCAGATTAACGTTAACGTACAAGGTAAGCGAGTTTACGAGCGAATCGTGATCGGGGTCAAGCTGCCGTCAGCTTGCCGGCGAGCGCAGCGGCCTACCACATGAAGTCTACTTCGGGGGCTTTTACCATTTTTATTTCGGGTTCGGGCTCGGCGGTTATTTCGGCTTCCTTTTCCAGTGCCTTTGCAAGATCGTTTATCTCCACGATTTCGTGGAAATAATCGTTTATCTCCCTCAGCCCCTCGAATGCCTCAACAGCTTCTTCCGCTATCTTATGGCTGAAAAGTACATCTCCTGCGCCAACCTTTTTGCTGAGACTAAGCCCCTTTTTCAGAAAAAACTGCTCGGCTTCGGGCACATTACAGGGCTTCTTCCTCTTGTATTCCTCTCCGCCGATGGTCAGTCCGAACTTTTCAACAACTTCATTCACCATGTTGATAAACGGCTCATGGTCCTCCGAAAGCTGGCTACGGAAACGCTCCATGACCGATGCTTCGGGCTTTTCTATGCGGAATCCGTACTCCGCTCCCTCGGGGGAAAGTTCAAAGAAAAGTGTGGGAGTCTTATTCCAGTACCATGCATCGTACCTCACATATATCCACATTGTGTCACGGTAGTGGAGATATGGCGGAAAATTGGCATCACGGTATATCCTGCCTGCCTTGTACATCATGCCTTCGGTATCCTGAAACGGCACAAAAAGCTCCTCGGCAAGGGCTTTCATGGGCTCGAATATCTTTTCTGTGTATATACTTTTTCTCGGCTCGAACCACTCTTTGCTGTTGTTGAGCCTTATTCCAAGCAGGAAATCAAGCGCTTCCTGCGAAAATCCCTGAAACATATTCAACATCCTTTCAAATCATATCCGTATTATTATACCACATCGTCCGCCTGTTAGCAAGAATGAAATAATCAACAGCTTAAACTGTACCACGGAACAACAATTTTCAAACTTGTCGATTATTTTTCGTCATTTAACCATATATTAACAGCAATATAATCCTAAAAATACTCCACAATAGCGTTGATAAGTTTTCAACACGGTGTTGAAACAAATGTGGATACACAGGCCTCATTGTGGAAAACTTGGTGGAAAAAGTGGAAAACTACGAAGAAATGCCGTTTTTTTCAAGGGTGAAAAGTTGAAAACCTTGTGGATAATCAAGAAAAATTCGTAAACAATAAAAATGCATTGTGGAAAAGCTCTCCACAATGACTATTTATAAAGGATGATATTGTATGAAAAAGCTTTTAGCAATATGTTCCGTATTTCTTTCTGTTTGTGCAGCTTTCACCTCTTGCGGTGATATGGATGACCGTTCAGATGTTGATATTGACCACGGTATACAGATACCAACAACAGAAGAAGAATACGAAAGCAACTATGAACGACATGAGGATACTACCTCCCGTAATAAGGCAAAGGACGCAGGCGACTACGCTGACGATGTTATTGACGGTGTCGAGGATGCCGGCGAGGATATCATCGACGGCGCAGGCGATGCCGCAAAGGACGTTATAGACGGCGTTGACGGAAATAAATCCGACAAGCATGATGACGAACACCGTACTTCCACAACCGCACGATAAATATTATTTAACAGGAAAGACATTGATACCATCTGTTTCTGACTATATTTAAGGGCGCTCGGAAAGCGCCCCTACGAATCTGATTTTCCGATCTGTAGGGGCGAGTTCCGCTCGCCCTAAAATTTTAATAAAAGCAAAGGCGGATGAAGATCATCCGCCAATTCACTATTATTCGTCGTCTTCATCGTCCTCGTCGTAGAAGACATTGTAACTCTTTGCACGGTGGCTGTAGGTGCTGAGAACAAGTCCTATCATTGCGTACATACTGATAAGGGCTGTACCGCCTGCACTGAGGAATGGAAGCGGTACACCGATAACGGGGGCAACCTTCAGCACCATGCCTATGTTCATGACACAGTGTGAGAAGACCAGTCCGAATGCGCCCATGCATATGAATTTTCCCAGATGGTCACGGGTAACTCTGCTGTCTCCGAATATCTTCAGACAAACGTAGACAAGTATGATGAGTATGCCCATCGAACCGACAAAGCCGAAGACCTGTCCCGCATAGGTATAGATAAAGTCGTTGTGCATTTCGGGAACTGATATATAATTTTCGGGTTTGGCAAAAAGTCCCTTGCCGAAAA
>CADBAC010000413.1 GCA_902792495.1 Ruminococcus flavefaciens
TCCAACTGCGGGTTCATGGGCATACCGCTGGTCAGCGCTCTTTTCGGCGATGAGGGAGTTTTCTACCTCGCCGCATTCATAACCATGTTCAACCTCATTGCGTGGACTCAGGGCATGATAATGCTGACAGGCGAGAAAGACCTGAAAAAGGCGGCTAAGGTGTTCTATTCGCCTACGGTCATTTCCATATTTCTGGGACTTATCACATTTTTCCTGCACATCCGTCTGCCTGAGATACCCACAGCGGCTATGGACCTGCTGAAAGGCGTGAACACTCCCATAGCCATGATAGTTTCGGGTGTAACTATGGCGGATACGGATATCCTCGCTCTGCTGAAGAAGAAAAGAGTGTACTACGTCTGTTTTCTGAAGCTGTTATTATTTCCAGCATTGCTTGCTCTGATACTGGCAGCTGTCAGCGGTCACATTGACGAAAAAGTTCTGCTCACAGTCATCGTTGCAGCAGCTGCTCCGCCTGCCGCTTTGTGCACTCTCCAGTGCATCAGATGCGGTAAGAATTCGCTTTTTGCATCGGAGATTTTTACGCTTGGTACCGTGCTTTCAATAGCCACTTTGCCGCTCATAGTGCAGCTCACGGAATTTTTAACAAAAAAGGGAAACTGACTTTGTTAAAAATGCTGATTTTAATATTTTTTACGTTAAACTGTTTGAATTTTAGCAGAACTGTGTTATAATAAATATACGTAAAGAAATAAACGCAAAAAATGAAAAAATTATTTTTATGGTAGCCCGTAATAAGGCGTTTAACGGGCATGACTGCGGCGGCGTCATACCTGACATACCATGATACCGTCCCGATATAAGGGGTTGTCTCGGGAAGCAGTTTTTTACCATAGCAGAAATGGAGTTGTTTACTATGGAAAAAAGAGGAATCAGTAAACTTGACCTGAAAAGAAGGAACAGAATGCAGATCCTTCGTGTTATCAGGGAATCAGGCCCCATCTCGAGAGTAGACGTTGCAAGCGCTCTTGAAATTACAAGAGCTGCGGTCACTATCATTACCAACGAGATGATCGAGGAAGGCGTTCTTGTGGAGATAGGAGAGGCACCTGTCAACACCGAGAAGCTTCAGAAGGGAAGAAGAAAGATCCTTATCGACATCAACGTCAACAGCCGTTTTGCACTCGGCGCTACAGTTGACGAGAAGGAAGTAAGCATCGGTCTTACAAATCTTAATTCTGAGATCCTCGACAAAGCAAGCATGGTCATCGATGACAGGACCACCAGCAAGGATATCATCAACTACATAATCAAGACCAGCAATGAGATGGTGGAGAACAGTGCCCTTACAAAGGACAAGATCCTCGGACTCGGCGTAGGCGTAGTACCGTCTATGTGGGGCAAGCTCAAGATCTTCTACAAGGACGGAGTTCTCGATTTCACCAACTTTATCGATAAGCTCTCAGGCGGACTTGATTTCGAGATCCACTGCGGCAATGCCATCGGACTTATGGCTCTTGCAAGCAACGATTTCAGAACACAGAACGGTTATCAGACCAACCAGGCATTCATCCACAACGGCAATCAGGTAAACCTTGCTATCATCAACAAGAACGAGCTTTCACCTGATTACATCTCCTATACTTCCACTATCGAGAAGTATATCGTCTGCCCTAACGGAAAGCAGTACGAGGGCTATCCAAACGGCTCCGTAAAGGCTGAGCTTTCAAGAACAGCTATGCTCAATTCATTCTATGAGATCTACTCAAAGGATAAGACACCTGTTCTCTATGAGCTGACAGAGGGCGATAAGACAAAGATCGATACCGACAAGGTATTCATGGCTCTTATGAGAGGCGAGGAAGCTGTAAAGAATGTAGTGGACGATATCATAGCTAAGTATACCGTTCTCATCAACAACCTTGCTATCAGCCATTTTGCAAAGAGGATAGTTCTGCATAACTTCAAACTCAACGAAAAGCAGTTTGACTATGTAAAGAGAGAGATGATACGTCTGGTAAGCGAGGAGATCGCTGACAGAGTCGTTCTCAGCAAGCTGGAAGGCAAGAATAACTTCCTCGGCGGCTGCGCTCTTATCATTCAGGATAATTTCTATGTAAGAGGCGGAATGCAGTAAAACAATGTACAAGCGGAAGGGTGCACATTAACCTCGGTACTCTTATAGAAGCTTTTACATGAGTCTATTGAGGGAAACCCTTTTGAAAAAGGGTTCTCCCTCAAACTCCTTTCCTAAAACTTTCAGTATTAATTTTGCCCCATTATAGGGCGCACATCAGTAAAGTAAGAATTTTTCATTTCTTTCAAGTGCGCCCT
>CADBAC010000414.1 GCA_902792495.1 Ruminococcus flavefaciens
GGAAGTTTTCACCGTGGCAATAATGCCGTCAATATTCAGGGCAACGGCCTGGGGCTTTTCATCTGCAAGCGGCTTATGTCGCTTATGGGCGGAGAAGTCTATGCTGAGATCCGTAATGACAGCTTTTGCGTGACTCTTGTGGTAAAGCTGGCATGAAGCAAATCAGTTATCAGAAGTGAATAACAAAAACCCTGAGAAATGATAGATAGCATTTCTCAGGGTTTTTCTTTTCGGGCGGTAATAATTTCATTCTGATTAGTCTGCGGAAGAACAAAAAATCTGCTGTAAAGCTTTTCAGGAAGAAAACTCCTGTACAATTCTGAATAATAATCTCTCGTCTCATTTTCGCTGTGTTTCAGTCCCGTATCAAGTTCCAGAAGCACATATCTCACACCTAAGATCTCAGCTGTAACTCCTGTATCGATAAAATGATTGCGAAGATAAAACGCAATGCGGCGCTGTCTGATGTCAAGTTCATCACCGGAAGTTCCTGTCGGGTCTTCTGATTCGCAAATGACCATCTCGGCATTTTTCAGTTCGTCACGCAGAAGATGAAGGAACTGCGAACCTATCCCCTGTCCTCTCAGATCGCTGAGGGTTGCGAAATAATCAAGGAGACAATACTGCTTTTCATCCACAATAATCGACACAAAGCAGGCATATCCGCACAGCTTGTCTCCGCTGAAGATACCATAGCAGAAATACTCATCCTTATCCAGCGATTTTTTTATCATCGAAAGCGGCTTTAATTCGTCACTCGGGAAGTCGTGCTTCATGTATGAATCGTACACGAAAGCTGTCTCCTCCCATGTAAGTATACGGCAGTTGTACATTTTTATCTCCTTCTTTGCTCAGTTTTCCAGTGAGCGGAATTCTGTGGGTGTCATTCCCGTCACATTCTTGAACTGCTTCATGAAATAGCTTTCAGTGGAATATCCGCACCTTTCTGTTATTTCGGTCAGCGACATTGATGACTCTTTAAGCAGACGTTTTGCAAGTTCAACACGGAACTGTATAAGCTCCTCGAAAATACTTTTTCCGAAACAGGATTTGTAATGTTTCTGTATGGTACTTCTTCCCATGCCTATCGTTCTGCTCATTTTATCGACAGTCCACGGAAGTTCGGGTTCATTCATAAGATTCTGCCGCAGTTCGTTCATTTTCTGTTTTATCTCTTTCTGCCGCAGAGTATGGGATGTTTCTTCTGTAAAGCGGTTTTCGGAATAAAGCTGACGGTCCAGTGCTATCTCAGTGTTTGCGATAAACCTCAGATAATTCTCGTCATACAGCCTGTCGCACTCAGCAAAGGACACCGATACCATGCCAAATGAACGCTTGCCGAAATGCAGAGGTGACAGGAATATTATTTCGGTGCCTTCGCTGTTTCCGAGAAATCCTGTTACATCGTCAAGCGGAAATGCTTTTCCCGTGACCTCAGTTCCGTTTTCAAGCGAAGCCTTACAGCTTAGGCTGTTGTTTCCGTCATCCTGATATATCCTCAGCTCCTCCAGCTTATACAGCTTCTTTGAGTGGTAAATCGCCTTATGAAGCACCTCGGTTACGTTTTTGGCCTGCGCAAGGTCAAACGCAAGATCATCGCAGAACATCTTCTCACGCCACTCCTCGGGAATTATCTCGCTCTGACTCTCTATCAGCTGTCTTGCAGGCACACTGCTGCATCCGCATGAATTGCCGATAATGAATCCGTTTTCGGGGCGATTGACTTTATTACAAAGTACGCCCGTCATATTGCGGTACAATCTCCGCACAGAATCTGCACCAAGCTGATAATGATTGCGGTCATAGGTGGTTAGTGAGACCTTCATCTCTGCTATCCTGAAACCGTCATAACCTGTGACTGCGATATCCTCGGGGACTCTTATACCTGCGTTCATAAGTTCATTTATAAGTGCGGCAGCCATTGCGTCGTTTCCGCATACTACAGCCTCGGGACGTGAAAGCTGACCTGAGACTATTTTTTCTGCATATGCAATTGCACAGTCGATCCAGAAAGTGCCGTAGCTGTAATAGCTTTCATCGAAATAAAGCCCGTGTTCTGTCATCTGATCCTGATACGCTTTCAGACGTGTCTGCGCCTGAAACAGAAACTCAGGTCCTGTCAGGCAGTATATTTTCCTGTAGCCGTGAACTTCGATAAGGTGTCGGACAACTTTGCTGAAATCGTCATAATCGTCGTACTGTGTACTGTCAAAAACGGGATGTTCACGCTCATCCACTGTCATAACGTACTTGTTTGAAAGAAGCAGAAGCGACTCCACCTCGGCAGTTACTTC
>CADBAC010000415.1 GCA_902792495.1 Ruminococcus flavefaciens
TTTGTCAATACCTATTTGCAAAAATTTACATTATATACATAAAAAAGATGTAAGAGTTTTTGTCTCTTACATCTTTTTCTTAGCTTAATGACATTACCCATACGGGCGGATATTTGTCTATAATACGTAATATCTTAGTACTCTATCTGAAAATAATCCAGATAAGCCTTAAAACGGTCCTGTGCTGTCAGTACGGTATCTGTCAGCCAGCCGCGTTCTTGTTCCCAGTTCTTGAGTCCGCGATAATAGAACATCTTCAGGTCATCTGATATGATGAATGGGACTATCTCATGCCGCAGGCACTCCTTCAGCATAATAAGCCTGCCGACTCTGCCATTACCGTCCTGGAACGGATGTATGGATTCAAACCGATAGTGAAAGTCGATTATATCTTCAAGAGCAACTTCTTTAAGGTCGCTGTATTGTGAGATGAGCTTCTTCATTCGTGCAGGTACTTCATCAGGAGAAGCAGTCATCTCACCGCCGACTTCATTGGCGAGTTTCTTATATTTACCAACTGCAAACCACTCTTTCCTACTGTCAGCAGTTCCTGTTTTCATCATCTTGTGAAGTTCCTTGATAAACGCCTCTGACAGCGTTTTGTCGGCATTCTCAATAACATAGTCGATGCAGCGGAAGTGATTGACAGTCTCGACGATGTCATCAACATTCACTGCTTCATTTTCAAAACCTATGGTATTTGTTTCAAAGATATATCGTGTCTGATCGTGCGTGAGCTTGCTTCCCTCAATATGGTTTGAATTATAGGTAAGCTCAATCTGTAACTTGTGATATATTCCGCCGTGGTGATTATTGTGTTTCTGTTCTCTGAGAATTTCGAGCAAGGTTTCGGGACGTTTCAGTTTACGGCGTCCTGGTCTTACAGCATCGGCAGGAATTTTCCATGTTTTGCCGATAAGAACTGCTCCGTCTATTCTTCCCTCAGCGCAGTAATTGCGAACTGTGCGTTCGGAAATCCCCCATAATTCAGCCATTTCGACTACGCTTTTGTACTCCATGCTACTGCCTCCTTTGTTTCTATTATATCACATTATCGGCAAGAAATCAACGTGATTCTATAGAAAATCTTGCCGATAGCTATCGATATAATAACCACTTATACCACTTTTTTCACGCAAAAAGATTTTTCTGAGATAGTATCCAATATATTGCCAAAAGCTATTCTGTGTGCTATAATGAGAAAAAATGACAGGAAGTGATAATGTGAAAGTATATATTCAATGCGGAAATAACGGTCTGCCGTACAATATTAACACTTTTTCAGCTATGCTCGGCTTTCAGCAAATGGGGATTGAAACTATTCTGTTCACTGACAAAGAAGAATTAATAAATGCAGAAATAAATGATATTGTAGTCGGCGGAGTAGGCAGAGTAAAACAGTTCCTTGAAAATAGAGGAATATTGGTGAAAGATATTGATTATCCAGAAAGCCTTTCTGATTTTTATGGTCGAAAGATATGGGGAAGTACATCCGATAAATTCCTTGCCGAGAATAATAACTTTCCGTTATTCGTAAAGCCTAAACAAGGGAAACTGTTTACAGGTTTTATTTGCAATAGTGAAACCGATATTGCAGGACGCTTTTCCCCTGAAGAAAGCATTCCTGTTTATTGCAGCGAGGTCAGGAATATCATTACTGAGTGGCGCTGCTTTGTAAGATACGGTGAAGTATTGGATATTCGGCGTTACAAAGGCGAACTTGGAAGGATTTATTCGTTTCAAAAAGTCAAGGAAATGATTTCATCGTACTCTGATGCTCCCGCAGCATATTCACTCGATTTGGGAATCACAACAGAAGGAGATACTCTAATCGTTGAAGTGAACGATGGATACGCACTCGGCGGTTATGGGCTTGATCCGCTGCTGTACGCCAAACTCCTATCCGCTCGATGGGCTGAACTAACCGGAACAGAAGACGAATGTGCTTTTGATATAAGATAAGAATGACATATACACTCAGCAAAACTTGTTTTATTCCGTAAAAGACATTGAGAGGAGGCTGTGCCGTGTATTATATAATGAACAAAGACCGTATCATCGCAGAATTTGACTATATCACCAATGAACTCGGCACCGCTGTGCCTAAGCTCGTATCCGGTAGTCTCCCTGAGATTTACGGTGATATGAAACTAAAAAGCTGGCTTGAGACTCGCCGCAGCGGTAAACGCCGCTCAGAAATTGCACGGATGCTGCGGAATCTCGGAATGACCGATATCAAGAGCTTTATCGACATCTCCCTCGGGCTGACTCTTACTGATACGCTG
>CADBAC010000416.1 GCA_902792495.1 Ruminococcus flavefaciens
CTTACGTAGAGCACGGTGTATGCGACATGGGCGTTGTGGGCAAGGACACTATCATGGAAATGAGAGGCAAGTTCTACGAACTGGTAGACCTTGGCTTCGGCAGATGCAAATTCGCTCTGGCTACAAAGAAGGGCTACGATTTCTACAGCGGCTACGGCATCAAGACTATCGCTACAAAGTATCCTAACGTAGCAAGAAGCTTCTTCGAGAAGAAGGGCATGGATACAGAGATCATCAAGATCGAGGGCTCGGTTGAACTTGCACCTCTGCTTGAACTTGCTGACGGTATCGTTGATATCGTTGAGACAGGAACTACTCTCAAAGAGAACGGACTGGAAGTCATCGAGGACGTAGCACCTATCTCCGCAAGACTTATCGCAAATACCGTAAGCTTGAAAATGAGACAGGCAGAGATAGAAAGACTTATCGAACTTATTGAGGAGAATCTGTAATGAAGAAAATATATGCAAACGGCACTGATGAAGTAAAATTCCTCGCTGATCTCAAAAAGAGAAGCGGTGAGACAAATAAAAAGGTAGAGGAAGTCGTTACCGAGATAATCGAGACTGTCAAGAACGGCGGCGACGAGGCTGTAAAGAACTACACTCTCAAATTTGACGGCAATCTTCCGCAGTATTACGAAGTTCCGAGAGAGGTCATCAATGACGCTCTCACAGAAGCAGATCAGGATTTCGTTGACGCTCTTCTAAACGCACAGGAGAATATTGCTGACTTTCACAACAGACAGGTAGAGCAGAGCTTTATCTCTCCCAAGGAAAACGGCGTTATCATGGGTCAGAGAGTACGTGGTCTGCACCGTGTAGGACTTTACGTTCCCGGCGGTACAGCTGCTTATCCTTCAAGCGTTCTCATGAATGCTATCCCTGCAAAGATCGCAGGCGTTAAGGAGATAATCATGGTAACTCCTCCGCTGAAGGACGGCACACCTAACAAGGATATCCTCGTAGCTGCTGCTATCTGCGGAGTTGACAGAGTATTCCTCTCAGGCGGCGCACAGGCAATTGCTGCTCTTGCATACGGTACAGAGGAGATCCCGAAGTGCGACAAGATAGTAGGCCCCGGAAACATCTACGTAGCTACAGCAAAGAAGCTTCTCTACGGTGTTGTTGATATCGACATGATCGCAGGTCCGAGTGAGATACTCGTTATCGCAGACGATACAGCAAAGCCTAAGTTTGCAGCTGCTGACCTTATGTCACAGGCTGAGCACGATGTTCTGGCATCCGCTATCATGGTAACAACAAGCGAAAAGCTGGCTGATGAGACTATCAAGGAGATCGACCGTCAGAAGGAGTATCTGGAGAGAAAGGCCATCATTGAGAAGTCACTGGAGGACTACGGCGCTATCATTATCGCTGACAGCCGTGAGAAGTGCGTAGAACTGGCAAATGAGATCGCTCCCGAGCACCTTGAAGTTCTTATGGAGAACCCGTTCGAGCTTCTGGGAAGCCTTGACAACGCAGGTTCCATCTTCCTCGGAAACTACGCTTCAGAGCCTCTCGGCGACTACTATGCAGGCCCGAACCACGTTCTTCCTACAAGCGGAACCGCCCGTTTCTTCTCACCACTTGGCGTTTCAAGCTTTATCAAGAGAACAGCTTATACTTACTATACCGAGGACGCTCTCCGTCAGGCTAAGGACGACATCGTTCTCATTGCAGAGCGTGAGGGACTTACTGCACACGCTAATGCTATCAAGGTAAGATTTGAATAATGGTATTTTCAAGCTCACAGTTGACTGATGAGGAAAGAGCTAAAGCCGAACACAGATCCAAAATAGCCAACAGGATACTTGATACTCTGTTATTCATTCCTGCTTTGGCTGCAACGCTGAAATTTGCAGTTGTAGCCGTAACAGCAGGCGTGGGGATTATCAGACTTCTTTTATTCGGAGTATGGGCATTATTTCTCCTTGTGATGATAATAAAAGAAAGAAAAAGCGGAATGGTCGGCTTTACTCTCATGTTGGTATGCGGACTGTTCGTTATGCTTGTGCTGTTTATCATATCCGGAATGCCCGGAAGCTTCGTTTCACATTTGCCCGGAAAATTCAAGGCACAGGTAAAATATGTGCAGAGTTTGCATAATGGCCATTCGGATTGCTTTCCCGATGAATTGCCTGATGATATCGAAGATTACAGTATAGACTATATGCCGAGTATCATGCAGGGAACAGGACATTTCCGTGTTCGTTTCAGAACATCGGCTGAGCAGCTTGAAGAATATGAAAAGGAATAATCCGAAAAAGCAATATACACCATAC
>CADBAC010000417.1 GCA_902792495.1 Ruminococcus flavefaciens
GCCGCAAAACTCCAGCAGCTTCTCCCGGAAGCAAGGATAGCCTACGCTCACGGACAGATGAGCGAGGACCAGATGTCCGATATATGGGAACAGCTTGTTGAGCATGAGATAGATATACTCATATGCACAACTATCATCGAAACGGGCGTTGACGTACCGAATGTAAATACCCTTATCATCGAGGATTCAGACCGCTTCGGACTTTCACAGCTTTATCAGCTGAGAGGCCGTGTGGGACGTTCAAACCGCCGTGGCTACGCCTACTTCACCTATCAGCGTGACAAGGTGCTGACCGAGGTGGCTACGAAGCGTCTCAATGCCATGAGGGAGTTCACACAGTTCGGAAGCGGCTTCCGTATCGCTCTCCGTGACCTTGAGATAAGAGGTGCGGGAAGCATCCTCGGCGGCCGTCAGCACGGTCATATGGAAGCTGTCGGCTACGATATGTACCTGAAGCTTCTCTCCGAAGCTATAGCCGAAGAAAAAGGCGAACAGCCCGAGAAGATACCCGAGTGTCTGGTGGATATACAGATAGACGCTCACATCCCCGAAACCTACATTTCAAGCCTTAATCAGCGTATTGATATGTACCGCAAGATAATGCTGGTCAACGAGGATAACGACAAGACCGACCTTATCGACGAGCTGATAGACCGTTACGGCGAGCCGCCTAAATCAGTGCTGGGACTTATCGAAGTCTCACTGCTGAGAAACAAGGCCGCACATCTTGGCATTACCGAGATATCGCAGAAAAACGGTGCGATGTACTTCTACACCGAGTATCTCGGCCCCGAACAGATAGCGGCACTTTCTCAGGCATACAAGGGCAAGATAACCTTCAACGGCATGGGCAAATCCTATGTTTCTGTGAAGATATCGCCTAAGGTAAAGCCTTTCGACATGATGAAGGATACCGTTGAGATAATTTATCAGAACAAAACTAAAGAAAATCAAAATACCGATTCACAGTAAGTTCATGTTGCGTTAATTATTCGTCCATAATATTTTTGCAATATTCACTATATTTCCACAAAGATATGTGATAAAATACTATTATGAGAGGTGTGGGCGTAAGTACGCTCATATAAAAATGCGGCAGTCCCGAAGACTGCCGCTGAACGCATAAGGAGAAAACATCAATGAAATACAGAAACTTTATTGCAGGCGCAATGGCTTTCGCTATTGCAGCGGCAGCAGCAGGCTGCGGAGAAAAAAGCAATGAAAGCTCCGAATCTTCTTCGTCTGCCGTTAATACAACAACAGCTGAAACAACAACGGAAGAGGAAACTACCGAGGAGGCAACCGAGGAAGAGACAGAAGAAAAAATACCTCCCGAGCCCGTTGAAGCATCCGACCCTAACGCTGTTACCTTCGATGACGGCGACTTCTCTTTCGTGACCGTTATTTCCGATGACGACAAAGCCGCTGTGGGCGAGCTTTCAGTAGAAGAAGTCATGGGCAACAAGATGCTCAAATTTACCGATGATAACTCCGTGCCGCTGGAAGGAAAGGTGCAGAAACTCAGCATCAATGCCGCTCAGCTGGTCGGACTTGAAAATCTCCCGAAAGTACGCAAAATAGAATTTGACCTTTACGCAAAGGCTACTGCTGACCATTTCGTCAACGAGGACGGCGAAAACGTTTTCGCTCCCGGCTGGATAGGCGGAGGCGGCGGTACTGTTACCGCTAAGGACGAAAAGTGGTACGACTTCTCTGAATTCGCAGGCGGAGAGTACGACTTCGAGCTCTCGGGCGCTGTACACGGCGAATTCAAGTTCCTGCTCGCCGACGGAGGTATGTGCTGGTCAGAGGATATGACAGGCGCTAATTTCCTCATTATGCGCTGGGGACTTTCCAACGAGGCCGACCTCTATGTGGATAATATAGTGTTCTACGACGAGGACGGAAATTCCATCCCTATCGTCAATATCCCCATCGAGACCGAGGAAGGCGAAGAAGCTCCCGTAACTGAGGAAGCTCCCGAAGAAGCCCCTGCAACAGAGGAAACAACTGCCGGATAACATCAATACAAAGAGCTCCGTCTGTTAACCTCGGTACTTATAAAGAAGTTTTGTATGTATTATTGAGGTAGACATTTTGAAGAAGGATCTTCTCAAATCTGTTTCCCAAGACTATTAATTTTGCCCCCATATAGGGCGCACACCAGAAAAGCTTGAATTTATCATTTTTTTCAGGTGCGCCCTATATGGGGGCAAAATTCTATTAAAAGTCTTTGGAAAGGGGGTACGGGGGAAGAACCTTTCCTCAGAAAGGTTTTCC
>CADBAC010000418.1 GCA_902792495.1 Ruminococcus flavefaciens
GTCGGTTTTCCTCTCTGGACTCTCTTTTCCCTCAACCTCCACCTCCTCACCCTTTGCCTCCTTTTACTTTTTTCATATGGCTTAACTGACACAATTGTAAAACGGCAGTTGAGTAAGGGCGAACGCTCAAGCATTTAAGCCTTACCATAAAAAAGCAAAAGTCGGCAAAGAGGGGGAAAGATAAGGAAGGGGAGTGCAGAGGGGAAAACTAAAGGAAGGGGGAGAAATGCCGACTTTTACTGCGGTTTTCTTTTTCTCCCCCTTCCTTTTGGTTTCCCCTTTGCATAGAATGTGATCGATACCAATTGTATACGCAGCTTATGTCATGTTACGAATTATTGTTGTAGGGGCTGCCTTCGGCGGCCCTCCTGACATTCTGTGTTATTGTAAGGACTGCCAAAGGCAGCCCCTACAAAATAATATTTATTATCAACAAAATTGATTTGCGTGACCATTATATGATACTGCTTGACAATCCAAACCGCCTATGCTATAATATAAAAAATCAAAAAAGAGAGGTGTCGGGATGAAAAGATAATTCGCTTTTGAATACATGAGAATATTTTTTATGGGCAGTCTTCGTACTGTCTTATCATGTTGCCAAAAGTGGATCATCTTTTCATGACCTCTTTTTTGTGCGTATACGTATATATCAAGAGGGTGCAGTATGTCTGTGCCCTTTTTTATTCATTGTCATGAACAGATGTCCGCTTTCAGGCAGCAAACATCGGAGGTATGTATATGTCACAGATAAATGTTAATGATCTTACTTTTTACTATGAGGGAAGCTATGACAATATTTTCGAGAACGTTTCCTTTTCCATAGATACTGACTGGAAACTGGGATTTATAGGCAGAAACGGCAAGGGAAAGACAACTTTCCTCAACATACTCATGGGGAAATATTCCTACCGTGGTTCGGTATCGGCATCAGTGAAATTCCAGTATTTTCCCTATCCGCTGACAGAAGCGCAGATGGAGATGTCCGCTTCTGAATTTATAAGCGATATCAGGCCTGACTGCGAGGAGTGGCAGGTAATATGCGAACTCTCACAGCTTAACGAGGAAGCGGATATTCTCTACCGCCCGTTCACCACTCTCAGCCACGGCGAAAGAACGAAAGTGCTTTTAGCTGTGCTGTTTTCGGGAGAAAATGACTTCCTTCTCATTGACGAACCCACCAACCACCTTGACAGCGCCGCCCGTGAAAATGTCAGGGAGTATCTTGCATCGAAAAAGGGCTTCATACTTGTTTCCCATGACCGTGACCTGCTTGACCGCTGCATAGACCATGTGCTGGTGCTTAACAGGAAAAGCATAGACGTTCAAAGCGGAAATTTCTCGGACTGGTGGGAGAATAAACAGCGCAGGGATAAATTTGCGGCGGATGAAAATGAAAAGCATAAACGTGAGATAAAGAAGCTGAAAAAGGCGGCGAAACGTACTGCTGAATGGGCGGATAAAAACGAGCGCACAAAGATAGGATTTGACCCCGTAAAGGAACATGACCGCTGTATAAGTACACGTTCATTCATCGGTGCAAAGACGAAGAAAATGCAGAGCCGTGTAAAGCAGATGGAGAACCGCATTGCCCATGAGATTGAGGAAAAAGAGGGACTCCTCAACGATATCGAAAGAGTGGCGGAACTGAAACTTTCTCCGCTTGTCCACCATAAAAATACCCTTGTGGATCTGCGTGACTACAGCTTCACGTACAAGGGAGCGGAAAAGCCAGTGATAGAGGGGCTGACTCTGACTGTGAACAGAGGCGACAGGATAGCGCTTCACGGACACAACGGCTGCGGCAAGTCCACACTGATAAAGCGTATACTGCAAAGTGCAGGCATGGAAACTGATCTTGGCGACTATACGGAAAGCGGGATCTGCGAGACAGCATCGGGGCTTGTGGTGTCGTATATCAGTCAGGACACATCGTTCCTCAAAGGCGATATATGGAGCTTCTGCGACAGCCGTGGCATAGACAGGACCATGTTCGGCGCACTTCTGAGGCAGCTTGATCTGGAGCGTGTGCAGTTCACGAAAGATATGTCGGATTTCTCGGAGGGACAAAAAAAGAAGGTGCTGATAGCGTCGAGCCTGCTGACGCCTGCGCACCTGTATATATGGGACGAACCGCTGAATTATATCGATATATTCTCACGGATGCAGATAGAAAAACTGCTTGAGGAATACCGCCCGACGATGATATTCGTAGAGCACGACACACGTTTCCGTGAAAAGACGGGAGCAGAGATCGTGGGGCTTGGATGATACAAATAA
>CADBAC010000419.1 GCA_902792495.1 Ruminococcus flavefaciens
CCTTGCAGTGTCACTGCGTTTGCACATCATTCTGAATATCATTGTCTGTATCGACACGGCTATTACCTCCTCTTGAACTATATTCACCCATAAGCTGTTCAAAAGTAATTCCGAAATTATAAGCTATCTCATGTGCATAGCTTTTTCCGTCGGGACTTTTATAGCTTACCTTGTATGAACGTTCTCCGTTGTTATTTTCCATGACCATGCTGACCGCCTTGCAGACAGCGCCCTCTGTCTCACCGAAGGTGCCAGCTTCAGCCGCAAGTTCGTGCATATGCGTATTGAATATCGTCCTTGCACCGACACAGCAGAGATACTTTATTGCATCTTCCGCAATGTACAGCGACTCGGTATGGCTTGTAGTAGCAAATGATTCATTCAGCAGTACAAGACTTTCACTGTCAGCAGATTTGCTTATCTCGCAGAAACGTGCGGCTTCCTCGCCAAGTCTGCCAAGCGAAACTGTACGCTCCTCCTCCACGGGGAAATGTGTGTAGATACCCGAACAAAGCTTTACGGACGCAGACCTTGCAGGCACAAAAACTCCGCTCTGATACAACAGGAAAGCAAGTCCTATTCCCTGCGTGAGAATGGTCTTTCCGCCACGATTAGGGCCTGTAAGTATCTGCACCGTCTTGTCATTTGTAAACTCAATATCATTGCAGACTATTTCGTCTTCTATAGTTCCGTTCAGCTTGCAGATCGCAAGTTTAACGTTGTAAATGTCACTGAAAACAGTATCACTATCCGAATCTTCACCGCAGCAGCATGGCATTCCTGCATCAGTAAGTTTCCTTTCAAGTCCGATAAATCTCATGTAGAAAAGAACCTCATCCGCAAGTTCTCCCAGTGCAGTACCGCTGATGTCCACATACTTATACAGTACCTTTTTCAGCTTGCCGGTCATAGACGGAAGCATACGCTCGATGATCTTGTTAAGGTTATTCATCAGAGGACTGTCAGAAGCGGTATAATCAGCAACAGAAGCAGCCATACTGTCCTTTGAAGCTATAAGATACCTGAATTTTTTCACCGATTTATTAAGACTGTCCTCGTGAGTTTCTATATTGAAAGGCATCAGATCTTTGTCATTAATACGGTCTTTTCTATGGTACTTCAGAAAATTTTTAAGCGCACTCTGTTCTGTGAACCAATACGAATTCAATGAAATTATCCCTGATTCTACGGGGTAAAAATTGCTGTTGAGATTTACTCCGATAGTGAGACTTCTGACATTGCTGATCTCATCGGAAATGATGCCGATATCATTTTTCAGTTCCTCAAATCCGCTGTCATTGTAGATATGCTGTATCATCTCTGCAAAGTGCTTCATACCTTCGGAACGGAAGTCAACACCGTCTATGACTTCTTTGAGCCTGTAAATTGAGATTATGTAGTTCTCCAGCGATTTCAGACGAGTGAGAAGTTCATATATAGTTGAACTCTCATCTATGTGATTTGTTCTGTCGCTTACGAAAAATCTCAGGGAATCAAAGGTATCGTACATTCGCTCGCAGATATCATAATGATCCCGCAGATCAGAATAGATCGCCTTTCGGTAATCGATAACCCCGATATTATCGGGCATATTAAGAAGTATCTTTGTTATTGCTTTCTGTTCAGCTTTATTAGCCGATATATTCTTTGCTATGAATTCTATATCAAGATCATTTTCGGAATTACCGCTCAGGTCAAAACCGGTGATGTCCCTCGGTGAAAGCAGGCTGAAAAAAGTTCTGTCTGCTGTATTTGTTCCATTCATCAGATATTACCTCATAATAATTATTTGATAACCTTTTTAACATTCCACAATAAAATTTAATTAATTATATCATGCATAAATTAATGTGTCAAGCTATTAATTGCTAAATAAAAATCACGTATGATCTCCAAAACCTGCGTCCATTTTGTTTCAGATCCGGATCATTCTATGAATAGATATAAAAAAGCTTCCGCACCTTTATTTAAGATACGGAAGCTTCCGGATCATTGCTTATTTGCTGAAATCACTTCATTCAGCGATTTCTCAAAATCTTTATTCTGCTGCTCTGTACGCTTCGGCATTCCCTTTGTACGGTCTCCGCTTCTGCGGATCTTTGCCGATACCGCACGGAATTCAAGCAGTCCCGAAATATTCTCCTCAGTGTAGCGTTTGCCGTCCTGATTGAGAACTACCGCCTTTTTGCTGAGACACATTGCCGCCAGCCCGTAATCCTGAGTTATGGCGATATCACCTGCACTGACAAGGTTCACAAGTCGGAAATCCGCACTGTCTG
>CADBAC010000420.1 GCA_902792495.1 Ruminococcus flavefaciens
ACTCCTTGCTGGGCGTCAGCCCAGCGGCGTCATTTTCATACAATCTGACGAAAAATCTGACTGCGTATCTGCACCGCCAGCTCTGTGCGGTATTGCCTTTATCATTTCAGGCTCTTCAAGTGACGGACTGTAGCCGCTTTTTCCACAGAGAGCGCAGGTGTTTATGTACTTCTTTGCCGACGGGTTCCATTTCTCGATATACAGCGAAAATCCTCGTTTTGTATGCTTGCTGTGCGACATGATATCACTCCATATCGGGAATGTAGTAAAGATCCGCCCTTATCTCCTCGGAAAGTTCCATGAGTTTCCGCCATTCTTCGGCAGTTTTCACGGATGCGGCATTCCACAGATGCGGGCTTTCCTTCTCAAGGGCACAGAATCCGCTGAGGAGCGATCTGCTCTTTTCGGCTATATCACGGTCTATCCAGCCCTCGTCAAGATATATTTTCAGATTATCGTCACAGAGATAAGTCCTGACATAGATGTCGAAGTCCTCGAAAATTCGTGAGCCGACTGTGATATCATCCTCATGGATAAGGGCAGTCGTGAAGCTTTCAAGGGTGCGAATGCAGCCGATGTAGATGTGTTCCTTTGTTACAGTGAATTTGCCCATATTTCATCCTTTCAGATTCTGCCGCACTGATATGACAAAGTCGGCGCCGATAACAGCTATAGCCGCAGCGCTGAATGCAGTGCAGAAATTCTTCGGCAGTTTCTCGCTTATTTTTCCCGAAAGCGGATGCAGTCCGTAGAAATACACCACCGCCATTATCCCGAATATAGCGCTTGACACTCCCGAAGAGCGGTCAAGTATGGAAAGCGGCCATGTTTCGTATGTCCAGAACTGCTTGTGGAATATGAACTCCAGCAGATAGGACGCTCCAAGTTCAAATACCGTAGTTATGGCAAATGCCGCCACGAACAGCAGTACGGGGTTGATCTTCTTTCTTATTATTATGAGAAGCAGGAACGCTCCCACGGCATAGATCGGTATTATGGGCAGATGAAGCAGTCCCCTGTTGTCGAAGTAGTGCCACATCACCCAGACAGTCACCACTTCGTAGATCCAGCCTGCAAAGCCTGCCGCCACAAATTCAAATACATAGCGGAAAACGTTTCGTGAGTTCAGTTTATCCGTCATGGCCTTTCCTCCCAGACTCTCCAGAGCCTTATGATCCATCCTGTTCTGCAAAGCTGCCATATCGCCCCGAACACCGCCGTAAAAAGCATATCTGCTGCAAAGCGCTTCACCTTCTTCTCAGTGAGGGCGATAATTCCGCATATCAGCGCTGTAATACCGATGACAGGAAGATAATACTTCCCTGCAATGACTCCGCCGAAATGGATGATAAGTTCGGATAAGTCGCTGCCTTTGCCGTTTGCCAGGCCGTATGCGATACAGTAGATACTTGTGCCGATACACAATACCATAAGTGCAAGCCACGGCAAAACTACTATTAATTCCGCAATCCCCGTCTTTTTTGGACGAGCACCGTTGCTGCCGATCAGCATAATACTTCTTATCAGAAAAAGCACCGCAGGTATGGTCATTAATGCCAGAGCCATAGCCTTACCTTGCCTTTCTCACTTTTGCACCGAAAGGCATAAGCGCCAGTTTTGCCAGCTTGAACATCTGATGACCGAATGGGATGCCCACGACAGTTATGCACATCAGAACTCCGATAAGCGCAAATTCAGCCGCCATAGGTATTCCGCTGAAAATCAGCCACAGCACATTTGCCAGAAATGACACAGGTCCGCCGCCGTACTCCACTTCCTTGCCGAATGGGAAAAATGCCAGCTTTGCCAGCTTGAAGCACTGCTTTCCTATGGGGATGCCGATAATGGTGATGCACCAGAACAATCCCGACAGCGTACAGCTCATTCCGCCGATAAATCCGCCGAAAATGAACCAGAGCAAGTTTCCGATAGACTTCATGATATCCCTCCTCAGCAGTACAATGCGGCTGTGTAGGCGGTGGAGAACGCTATCTGCAAATTGAATCCGCCTGTGTATGCGTCAACGTCAATGACCTCGCCTGCGAAGAAAAGTCCGCTGCAAAGCCTTGATCCCATAGTTTTCGGGTCAATTTCTTTTGTAGACACTCCGCCGCTTGTGATTATTGCCTCATCAATGGGACGGAATCCCGATATCCTTACAGGGAAAGCCTTGAGAAGCTCCCCGAATTTATGCCTCTGCTCCTTTGTGATGCCGTTGACCTTCTGCTGCGGAGATATCCCCGACAGCTTCACCGCAACGGGTATCAGCTTTGCAGGC
>CADBAC010000421.1 GCA_902792495.1 Ruminococcus flavefaciens
GCTTCTACCATTACACGTACAACAGGCTCTGTACCGCTTTCACGGACGAGTATTCTTCCTGTTTCGCCGAGAGCTTCTGTAACGCTCTTTACAGCTGCCTGTACATCAGGGTCAGCCTGAGCAGCGCTCTTGTCCTTAACTCTTACGTTTTCGAGTACCTGTGGGTATTCAACGAAAGGAGCAGCAAGTTCGCTGAGCTTCTTTTTGCGTGACATGATGACCTGCATGATCTTCAGGCTTGTGAGGATACCGTCACCTGTTGAAGCGTACTTTGAGAAGATGATATGGCCTGACTGCTCACCGCCGAGACAGCAGCCGTTTTCCTTCATGTATTCGTAAACGTACTTGTCGCCGACCTTAGTCTTAGCGTAGTCGATACCGATCTCATCGAAAGCCTTGAAAAGTCCGAAGTTTGACATTATGGTAGCGACAACAGTGTTGTTGACCAGCTTTCCTCTTTCCTTCATGTATCTGCCATAGATGTAGAGTATGTGGTCGCCTGAGATAAGTCCGCCCTTTTCGTCAACACAGAGACATCTGTCAGCATCGCCGTCGAAAGCAAAGCCTGCGTCGAGTCCGTTTTCAACAACGTACTTCTGTAAAACTTCGATATGTGTTGAGCCTGCGTTCTCGTTGATGTTGACACCGTTTGGTTCAGCGTTGATAACGTGAGTCTCAGCGCCGAGAGCGTCGAATACAGCCTTTGCGATAGTCCATGAAGCACCGTTAGCGCAGTCGAGACCTATCTTCATGCCACGGAATGAGTACATACCGAGGGAAATGAGATAGCCCACATAGCGGTTTCTGCCTGAGATGTAGTCAACAGTTCTGCCGATCTTGTCGCCCTTTGCGAAGGGGAGTTCATCCCACTTCTGACCGAAAGCTTCAAGCTTGCCGTCGAGATAAGCTTCAACCAGTTCAATAACGCTGTCCTCCATCTTCTCGCCGTTGCTGTTGATAAGCTTCAGGCCGTTGTCGTAGTATGG
Organism: Ruminococcus flavefaciens; assembly: GCA_902792495.1. Taxonomy (GTDB): domain Bacteria; phylum Bacillota; class Clostridia; order Oscillospirales; family Ruminococcaceae; genus Ruminococcus; species Ruminococcus flavefaciens_Z. The sequence continues at coordinate 987 of CADBAC010000421.1, forward strand.
GTTGTGGCTTGCCGATATCATGATAGCGCAGTCGAAGCTGTCAACTCTTGAGATATAAGCCACGGAAGGTGTAGTTGTAACGTGGAGGAGATAAGCGTCAGCACCTGAAGCAGTGAGACCGCCTACCAGTGAATATTCAAACATATAGCTTGAACGGCGTGTGTCCTTGCCTATAACTATTCTCGGAGCGGAATCGTCTCCGTTTCTTCTTTTAAGCTCTCCGTAGTACCAGCCAAGAAAACGGCCGACTCTGAAAGCGTGATCTGCTGTAAGATTTTCATTTGCGGTTCCTCTGAAACCGTCTGTTCCGAAATACTTGCCCACTATTATAAACTCCTTAATAATAAAGTAATGTGTTCGCAAGCGAACATTTTTATTATAACACTTTTCTTCATAACAGTCAATGAATTTTATGTAAAAAGTACAGTGTATATTCATATAGCGGAATAGCGCTTTCATGCGCCATTTGCACAATTCGGAAAGCGGATTTTGTGCGGTTCGCCTATGACATTTTGAACTAAAACGTGGTATAATAATTGTATAAAGTGTCGGAATATCCGCTATGCGGACATATCATTATGGAGGTGTCTGATATGTATAATGTAGGAGAAGCAGTAGTCTATTCGTCTTACGGAGTTTGTACGGTATCGTCGATCGAGAAGCGTGATTTCGCAGGAGAGAGCCGTGAATACTACGTACTGCGTCCTGTGGGCAATAAGAGCAATACGTTCTACGTTCCCACGGAAAATGAAGCTTTGACCAGCCGGATGCGGAAAGTGTACTCCAGAAGCGAGGTCGAAAAGCTTATCGGAGATATGCCTGATGAGGGACTTATCTGGATAGACAACGAATCCCAGCGTAAAGAGGAGTACCGCAGGATAATCAGCGGCGGTGACCGTTCGGAACTTATCCGCCTTATCAAGACGCTGTATCTGAAGCGCCGGGACCTGTCGGACCAGCATAAGAAGCTGCATTCCGCTGACGAGAGATTCCTCAGCGAAGCGGAGAATATGCTCTACGACGAGTTCGCCTATGCATTGGATATCTCCCGTGACGAGGTCCTCCCTTACATAAAAGAACACCTCAGCGCATGAGGTGTAAAACAGCACACTTAACCGTGATACTTATGCAGCAGCTTTATGAGTGTCTATTGAGGAAAACCCTTTTGAAAAAGGGTTCTTCCTCAAACTCCTTTCCTAAAACTTTCAGTATTAATTTTGCCCCATAGAGGGCGCTCCCAGTAAAACTACTGGTTTTCACATCTTACGTGGAGCGCCCTCTATGGGGCAAAA
>CADBAC010000422.1 GCA_902792495.1 Ruminococcus flavefaciens
AATTCTGGGAATAATTACATTACTGGCACTTTAATAAGGTGTCAGATGTCAGATTTTACATTGATTTGAAGTCTGACATCTGATACCTGATACACTATATACTTACAGGAGGAAATATGGCTTCAAAGACCCAAAGAAAAAAACGTCCGAGATTCTCACTGTGGAAGGCTTTTGTCGGCGACGGCAGACATGGTGATATAAGCCTTTCATTTTTTGCATATGTAATGATCCTTCTTGTAGTGGGTATCGTTATGATGTCCTCCGCCAGCTATGCATGGGCTTACAGCGAGCACGGCGGAGACGGTCTGTTTTATGCGAAGAAGCAGGCGAAGAGCGCAATTATCGGCTTTGCGGCTATGATATTCTTCATGAAGATGGATTATCATAACTTCAAAAGCGTAAGACTGCCCCTGCTGAAAAAATTCAATATAGCAGGACTTCTCTACGTGGTGGGCATCATACTCCTTGTACTGGTTCTTGCCATAGGTAACGATGAGGGCGGTTCCATGGGCGCTAAGCGATGGCTTACTCTGGGACCCATCAACTTCCAGCCGTCTGAGGTGGCGAAGCTGGCTATCATCATTTACTTTGCCTACAGCATGGAACGTGACGGCAAAAAGATGAACAACTTCAAGATAGGTATTATCAAGTATGTTGTACTTATGGGCATATACGTCGCCCTGCTTTACAAAGAGCCCCATATGTCGGGACTTATCCTCGTCGGCAGCATCGCAGTTGTAATGATACTCTGCGGCGGCGCTAATATACGCCAGTTCCTGCTGCTTGGCGTTGCTTCCATTCTTTCGGCTGTTGCAGTAATCGCTTATCAGTCAAAGATCCCCGGAAGCTACATCGCTACACGTATAAAGTCATGGAAAGATCCGTTTGCGGATATCCTTGACGAAACATGGCAGACTGCAAACTCCATTATCGCTATCGGTTCAGGCGGTATGTTCGGTCTCGGACTGGGCAACTCCCGTCAGAAGTACCTCTATCTCCCTGAGACGAAGAACGACTTCGTATTCCCGATAGTCTGCGAAGAACTTGGATTTGTAGGCGCTATTGCGATCATCATCGTATTCTTCCTTCTCGTTGTGGAAGGCTTCTCCATAGCAGTACGCTGCAAGGACAGATTCGGTATGCTGATAGCTGTGGGCATCACAACACAGATAGGCATACAGACAGTCCTCAACCTCGCCGTTGTCAGCAACCTGATACCGAATACAGGTATCAGCCTGCCATTCTTCAGTTACGGAGGTACGGCGCTTATCATGCAGCTGGCGGAAATGGGCATCATGCTGAATATATCGCAGCAAAGGTACTATCCGTCGGAAAAGGGAGCTTCCTCTAAGAATAAAGCCGCAGCTGCGGAAAAAAGGAGTTAATATATGAAGGTTCTCATTGCGTGCGGAGGCACAGGCGGTCACATCAACCCCGGCCTCGCTATCGCAGACATCATCAAAAGCAAATACCCCGATGCGGAATTCCTCTTTGCAGGCACTCCCAAGGGAATGGAGGCAAAGCTTGTCCCGAAGGCAGGCTATAAGCTTGAGACTATCAAGGTGGCAGGCTTCCAGAGAAAAATCTCCCTTGAAAATATCGGAAGAAATATCAAGGCCGTTGCTTATCTTGCCACATCGGGCAAAAGAGCAAAGGAGATAATCGAAGGCTTCAAGCCCGATATCGCCATCGGCACAGGCGGATATGCCGCAGGTCCTGTTATTCGCAAGGCCGCAAGAATGGGCATACCCACAGCTATCCATGAACAGAATGCCTATCCCGGCGTGACTAACAAGCTTCTTGCAAAGGAAGTTGACTACGTTATGCTGACTGTTGAGGAAGCGCTGAAATTCATGGACAAGAGCAAGTTTGAGTACAGCGTTACGGGACTTCCCGTAAGAAGCAATATCAACACCATGTCAAAGGCTGAAGCAAGAGCAAAGCTTGGATTTGACGACAAGTTCACAGTTCTCTCATTCGGCGGAAGCCTTGGTGCAGGCTGCATCAACGAGAGCATGGAATTCGTTATCAAGGACAATTTCAAGAACGGACGTGAGATAAACCACATCCACGGCTACGGCGGTATGGGCAAGGACACTTTTCCACAGGCAATGAAAGCCGCAGGTGTGCCGCTGAAAAGCGACCGTCTCCGTATAACCGAGTACATAAACGATATGGACGTATGTCTTGCGGCGGCTGACCTTGTAATATGCCGCAGCGGTGCTTCAACTCTCGCAGAGCTTGAGGCGGTAGGCAGAGCATCCATACTCATCCC
>CADBAC010000423.1 GCA_902792495.1 Ruminococcus flavefaciens
CGAAACAGCAGAACGGCAATCTCATCGAAACAACCGCTGTTCAAGCGAAGCAGATCGAGGAAATGAAGCCGAAGGCGACATATTGCGATATGGTACTGCAATCCGCAGGGCTTATGCCTATAACCACTATCGCAAAGGACTATGGAAAATCAGCAAAGTGGCTGAATAAATGGCTTCATGAACATGGCATACAGTATAAGCAGGGGCAAATATGGCTTCTCTATCAGAAATATGCGGACAGAGGATACATGAAGTCAAAGACACATACTGTTTTTGATAAGAACGGTGAACCTACTGCCAAAGTTCATTCATATTGGACGCAGCAGGGCCGCATATTCATCTATGACCAGTTAAAGAGAGAGGGTATCCTGCCCCTTATCGAGCAGGACGATAGCTGAAACGCTGTCGGGAGTATCCGTTCATCGGGTACTGCCTATGGTGCTTCACACACACCTTCTTGTTTTGAACGACGGCTGATGTGCCGTCGGGAGCTTCTATTCCTCGGAGTAGGAGCTGCCAACAGTACATCAATCTTTGGGCATAAAAATAACCGACTTTGGGCATAAAAATAACCGACAGACGATGTATTACAGCATCTTGAAAACTGAATATGAAACATCTACGCTAATTTGTTTTCTTTTTCTCCTGAGAGATAGGAGGATTTTTAATGGCGAGCAATGAGGATAAGAAGGATATTGCGAACAAATTGCGGAAGTATCCGCCCGTGCTGACTGTGAAAGAGGTATGTGAGATCTTGCATTTCGGGACTACCAAAGTTTATGGTATGATTGGAAACGGAGAGATCAGGCGTATCGAACACAGCGGTCGGCATATCAGGGTACTGAAAGCAGACGTAATTGAGTTCTTAATTGCGCACAAAAATGACGGTTAAAAGCCGGACATAGCGCCGAAAATCGGAGAATTGCGGTTCAATAGTCTTGCATTATATTTGGTTCCGATGTATAATAGAAGAGTCAACAGCAGACTTCTACCGCTTTCAAATCGAAGGAGGAAAATCAAATGAAAGCAAGTCTGCCTTATAAGTACATCACTTCCGTAAAAAACGGAAAACAGTATGTTGTTTTTGATTACAAGGACAGCGGAGGAAAGCGTAAGCGCAAGTGGGTGAATACGGAGCTTCCTGAGAAATGCACGAAAAAGGCTCTGAAAGAAGCGGTCGATCAGATCGTGGCAGAGTTTGACGAGCAGTTCAGAATGGGAGTGCTTGAAAAGCCCAAGAAGTCCACCTCTGCACCTGTTTCTGCGATGAAAGAGCCGTATGCTGTCATGACTGACACTCCCGAATCAAAGATGACAATGGGTGAATTTGTGAATGAGTGGCTGACGGCAATGCGTCCGAACCTTGCAAGAACTACCTATCAGACATATAAGAGTGCTAACAGGCGATTCGTGGAGTATCTCGATATTCACTATCCGGGTATCACCCTCGGTGAGCTGAGACACAATCACGTTCAGGAGTTCCTTAATCACAAGCTCGATGAGGGCTGCAAGGGCAGTGCCGTGAAGCAGTATTATCTTGCTATCCATTCGGGACTTGCCTATGCGGTGAAAATGGAGTATCTTCAACTTCACCCGATGGATAAACTTGTTATGCCGAGAGCAGATAAGTATGAAGCCACCTTTTATAATAAGGACGAGCTGAATACGCTGTTTGAGGTATTCAAGGGTGACAGACTTGAATTGGTGGTACACATTGCCGCCTATTATGGTCTGCGTCGCAGCGAGGTACTCGGTCTGAGATGGGATGCGGTCGATTTCAAGAATAAGACGATCACCATTCAGCGTAAAGTTGTCAGCGATTATGACGAGAACGGTCAGAGAAAGCTCTATGTGGAGACAAGGCTGAAAACCAATTCCACAAGAAGAACACTTCCGCTGATACCGCATATTGAGAGAATGCTCCTTGAGAAGAAAGAGCTTGAAGCTCACTTCAAAAAGATATGCGGTTCGTCCTATGATAAGGAGTTTGAGGGCTTCATCTGCCGTGACAATTACGGTAAGCTGATCTCGCCTGAGTATGTGACCAGCCGTTTTCACTACGTCATTACCAAAGCAGGACTGAGACACCTTCGTTTCCATGATCTGCGTCATTCTTGTGCCAGCCTTTTACTTGCAAACGATGTTCCGATGAAGGCTATCCAGGAGTGGCTTGGCCATAGCAACTATGCGATCACGGCGAATCTTTATAGCCACTTGGAATATAACGCAAAGGTCATTTCTGCGGAGACTATCGCAAGGGTACTTGACGGTGAAGCAGAACAGCAGAGCAAAGCTCCTGTGGAGAATGCCGAGCCTGAAAAGAAGTCTGCAAAGAAAAAGTCGGCAAGCAAAAAGAATACGACAAAAACAACAGACACGCCTGCACCTAAGAAGACAGGCGGACGTAAAAAGAAAAGCGACACCCCTGCGGTGACAGGAGAATCGCAAACATCAAGATTATAAAATATAATATCGAAAAATTTATAGCGAGAAAAAGAGAACGAAAAATGAGCGATTTTGGTAGAAAATCTGGTAGAAGAAAAACGGATTTCGATAATATATCTTTCTACCACCGATGATGATAAAGCCCATAGATACGGCATTTGAGCGAATTACAAACGGATTTGTTCATATAATGTCGTTGACTTAATCAGGACTATGTGATATAATATCATCAAAGATGATATCATATTTTTATTAAAATGCCCTCGCAGATACGCAAATATCCTATTTGCTCCCTGCGAA
>CADBAC010000424.1 GCA_902792495.1 Ruminococcus flavefaciens
GTACACAAATACGAGGAACAGAAAAAGCTCATTGCACAGAATCGCGACAACGAGGAGTTTCTCCGCTTTCAAAGCTTCCGGAGGTTGCCGTTCAGAAACCTGTCGGCGGCAGCGCAGTTCAGCACTATGAGATCGGTGCCGAGGAAAGCGCCGAGAACCGCACACACTTCACAATGGGCAAGATAATTGGTTCGCATCAGGACAAGACCAGAAATATGGCGGCGGATATCCTTGCGTCATACCTGGCAGGAAGTAACGAGTCACCTCTGAAAAAGGCTATCCTTGAAGCAGGTCTTGGTCAGGATGTCATCACAGGAATGATAGACGGTATTGCTCAGCCTTGGCTGATGATAAGCGTGAGAAACCTCAACGAAGATCAGACCGACGATCTGAAAAAGCTTATCATGTCAACCGCTGCTGAAATGATAAGGAATGGCCTTGACAAGAATGATATCAATGCCTGCATCAACCGTATGGAATTCGAGATGCGCTCTATGTACGAACCGCAGGGCCTTACCCGCTGCATCAACGCTCTTGACAGCTGGCTTTACGGCGGAGATCCCGTTCTCTATCTGGTTCATGATGACAATTTTGCACAGCTGAGAGAAATGGCATCAGGTGACGGATTTGAGAAGCTTATGGCAGAACTTTTCTCCGAGGACGGAATGTGTACTCTTGTAAGCGTTCCCGACAAGGATCTTGGATCACAGCAGACCGCCGCTGAAGAAAAAGTGCTGGCTGACAGAGTAAGTGCAATGTCAGAGGAAGATATGGCCGCACTGAAAAAGGCTAACGAGAGACTGTCCGCATGGCAGGCAGCAGCTGATCCGCCTGAGGCAAAAGCAAAGCTTCCTGTGCTTCCTCTCAGTGAAATATCGCCTGAGCCTGAATATACTGAAACAGTCGTTACCGAAAAAGACGGCACAAAGATCGTGAGATATGCTGTACCAAGTCACGGGATCACACATTTCACACTTTACTTCTCTGTACCCGAATTCGATCTGTCACAGCTTTCGGCTATTTCAAGCCTTTCCGATCTTCTGGGCGAACTCCCTACAAGCAAGCATACAGCATCAGAACTTCAGCAGCTCATCAAGTTCTACATTGGCTCGCTCACATTCAGTGTTAAGGCATTTGCTGAAAAAGGCAGCAGGGATGAGTGTATGCCGAAGCTTGCAGTAAAATGCAGTGTCCTTGACAGCAATATTGCAAAGGCGGCTGAGATAATATGCGAGATCCTGACTGAGACCGATTTCTCAAACAAGGAGCTTATCAGAAATATTCTTTTACAGCTTGAAGAGGGCAACCGTCAGAACGTGATTATGAACGGCCACAGACTTGGTATGAAGGAAACCCTCTCCCATTACTCCGCAAGTGCTGCGGTTGACGAAGCTGTGAACGGATTCGGATTTGTGAACTGCATACATGAACTGGTGCAGAATTTCGATGACAGAGCCGACAGTTATGCATCTCTGCTTTCGGATTCACTGAAAAAGGCTGTTTGCAGAAAGAGACTGACGATCAGCATTACCTCCGACAAGGAAAACGACATACTCTCAATGCTTGAGATACCGACAGGTGAAGCAGTTTCACCATACGCAAAGTATACATCGGAAGTTCCCGAAAAGCTCGGAATATCCATTCCTGCGCCCATTTCATATGCTGTTCAGGGCTGGCACGTTCCCGAGAGAAAGGGAAGTATGCGGACAGCTGCAAATATCCTTTCACTGGATTACCTCTGGAATAATGTCCGTGTACAGGGCGGAGCATACGGAGCAGGCCTTACAATGTTCCTGAACGGCGATATGGCTTGCTATTCCTACCGTGACCCGTCACCTGACAGATCACTCTCCATCTACGCTACACTTGCCGACGCAGTTGAGAAATGGTGCGGCGGTGACGAGAAGCTGGACAATTATATCATCTCCACAGTCGCAGCAACAGAGCCGCTCCGTTCTCCTCAGAATTTCGGTCCCGTTGAGGACGAGTTCATGTTTGCGGGGATCAGCCGTGAAGAAAGAATTCAGCGCAGAAAGGAGATCCTCAGCACAACTAAGGATGACCTTCTTGAATTCTGCGGCGCACTCCGTGAACTTGGCGAAAAGGGAAGTATCTGTGTTGTCAGCAACGGCGATACTCTCAATTCCTGCAAAGGACTGGATATCAAGTCACTTTGATCAAGCAAAAAGCCGTGAAGCTTAACTGTGATACTCATATAGAAACTTTATACGTATTTATCGGGGGAAAACCTTTCTGAGGAAAGGTTC
>CADBAC010000425.1 GCA_902792495.1 Ruminococcus flavefaciens
GTACTGTCGGAGGTAATACTTGCCATCCTGCTGATGGCGGCAGTTTTTGTTCCCATGGCGATCTTTTCATCGGGAAGCAGCGGCGGAGAAGCTGTGGAAGTCATATTCTCATCCCCCGGGGATATGTCCCGCGAAGAGGCGGAAAAAAAGCTGGGCGAGCTGATGGGGCGCGCCATCGAAGAACTTGAAGACGGCATGCCGGCTTTAAAAAGCTGGGGAAAGATATGGAACGGCGAAAATATACCCGGCCCGGCGATATATTCTTTAATATCTGCCGCAGCGTTTTCCTTAACTGTATGCCTGATAGGGAAAAGCCTGTTTAAGCTTTCCGGGAAGCTAAAAATGTATCCTTCCATCATGATTACGACCTTACAAAGCTTTCGGGGCATTCTGCGCTCTCTGCGCTTACAAGAAAGGAAGCCGCAAGATATTTTTCAAGCGGGATATATGTTTCAAATACGATCATAGCTCCGATAATGCTGCTCGCTTTTTCCGTTGCGCTTTTGTTTGTCGATCCCGCAGCACTTATAAAAGGCAAGACACCTGTCGATCTGAATGTTACCGGCGCGCTTCCGTTCTTTTTAATTAATAGCGCGGGAATTCTCCCTCATTCATGGGGGAGATGAAAGCGCCCTCAGCCTATATATTTTCACAACATTTCATTGACATGCGAACATTTGTTTGGTATAATATACTCATGAACAACTATACTCATGGACGCACCTGTGTCTACAACCTAGAACGCCAACGGAGTTCGTGACTATGTATCAGACAGCCATAAAATACCGCGCTTATCCCGATAGCGAACAGGAAACATTTTTTGTCAGGTCTTTCGGCTGCTGCCGTAAGGTCTGGAATCTTATGCTTGCCGATAAGGAAGACGCCTACAGGCGCGATAAGACTATCTTGCATCCCACTCCGGCACAGTACAAAAAGGACTATCCTTTCCTAAAAGAAGCAGATTCCCTTGCTCTTGCAAATGTGCAGCTGCACCTGCAGGCGGCATATAAGAATTTTTTTACCGTAAAAGGTACAAAGCACCCTAAATTCAAGAGTAAAAAGACCGCACGCGCTTCCTATACCACCAATAACCAGAAAGGTACTGTTTCCATTGATCTCGAAAATGGCACTATCCGCTTGCCCAAAGCGGGCAATGTAAAGATAGTGATTCATCGCATACCTGAACCGGCATGGAATCTGAAATCCGCAACGGTATCAATGGAACGTGACGGCAGTTATTACATATCCATTCTTTTTGAGATTAAGGAAGTCCTGCCTCAAACACGTGAGCACCCCGAACTTAACGCAGTCGGCCTTGATTACAAGTCGGACGGCTTATATACAGATTCAAACGGTGATGTGAGTGGTTCACCAAAGTATTACCGTAAGGCTCAAAAGAGGCGTACGCATGTACAGAGGGGCCTACGTAACAAGGAAGAGGGCTCCAATAACTACAAGAAACACAATCTCAAGCTTGCTAAGCTTGAACGCCATGTTGCCAATCAGAGAAAAGATCACCTGCATCAGCTGAGTACCACGATAGCCAAGCGATACGATCTTGTAGCGGTCGAAACTCTTGATATGAAAGCTATGTCAAATAAAGGTTTTGGAAATGGCAAGGCGACTCTCGATAACGGCTGGGGTATGTTTGTCAGAATGCTTGAATACAAGCTTGCCCGCAGAGGGAAGGTGCTTATCAAAGTAGATAAGTGGTATCCATCCAGCCAGTTGTGTCACTGTTGCGGTACTCAAAACCCGGAACTAAAGGATTTATCCATGCGTAAATGGATATGTCCCTCGTGTGGCTCTGAGCATGACCGTGATACCAATGCCGCAATAAATATCAGAGAGGAAGGCATAAGACTGTATCTATCCGGTGTATCGACCTGATATACCGGAATATGGTAGGGCGGGAGCCGCCCGAACCTATAACGCCTGTGGAGCCCACAGCCTCTGCTGCGCGGAGTATGCTCCGTTTTGGTAAGCTGCAGCGTTGAAGCAGGAAGCTCGGTCATTTATGACCGAGTAAGTTCACCGAGCGATAATTCCTGCAGGCCATATTCGTGAAGGGCCATTTTTGAGTTTGAATCTGATTTTGAAGCACATGATGTTATCAAAAATACTGATGCGATCATGGTTATTGCTTTTATAAGTTTTTTCATTTTTTCTATCTCCTTTAATTGATGCCGGTCGATAGCCGGCATTATGCACTCACTATTACTTAAAGTTAACAGCTCCCTTAGATTCTGCATTCATCAAATATCAT
>CADBAC010000426.1 GCA_902792495.1 Ruminococcus flavefaciens
AACGGAATAGAATTATTCCAAAAGTATATGACAGAGGTCTGCTGTATGAACAGCTATAAAAGCCGGTCACTGACCGGCTTTTATTTTTATACCCTGATTTTGTGCCGTGATTCTGTATAATACTGGGAAATTATTCATATAGTAAATACTGTATTTGGTCCTTACGATATCGATAACGGAATATCGATATTCCGCTGTTATATTTGTGCAACATACCTTTATGTGATATAATATTAAATATATCACGGCAGTATATCATCGCTCTTACTCTGTCAATGGCGACAGACCGGAGTTTACTGCTAATCTATCGTAAAGAAGGTATGGACAATGTTTGAAATTCTCGAAAAAAGAAGCCTTAATCCTACCGTTACTCTTATGACCATAAGTGCGCCAAGAGTAGCTAAAAAGGCTGAACCGGGTCAGTTCATCATCCTCAGGACTGATGAGGACGGCGAGCGTATACCGCTGACTATCGCTGACTTTGACCGTGAAAAGGGTACAGTTACCATCATTTTCCAGATAGTAGGTGCTACTACCGAAAAGCTCAACCACCTCAGCGAAGGCGAATGTCTCCACGATTTCGTAGGACCTCTCGGCCGTGCTACCGAGACAGAGGGACTGAAAAAAGTCGCTGTCGTAGGCGGAGGCGTAGGCTGTGCTATCGCTTATCCCGTAGCCAAGAAACTCCATTCTCTCGGCGTAGAGGTTCACTCTATCGTCGGTTTCAGAAATAAAGACCTCGTTATCCTTGAAGACGAATTCAAGGCCGCTTAATCAAAGTTCGTGCTTATGAGCGATGACGGTACAGCAGGCGAAAAGGGCCTTGTTACCGACGCTCTCAAGAAGCTCATCGAAAGCGGTGAGAAGTACGACAGAGTTATCACTATCGGTCCTCTTATCATGATGAAGTTCGTCTGTCGTCTCACTAAGGAGTACGAGATACCCACTGTTGCTTCCATGAACCCCATCATGATCGACGGCACAGGTATGTGCGGCGGATGCCGTCTTACCGTAGGCGGCGAGACAAAGTTCGCCTGTGTTGACGGTCCTGAGTTCGACGGCCACCTCATAGACTTCGATGAAGCTATGGCAAGAGGCGCTATGTATAAGGATTTCGAGCGCCATGCCCACGAGGAGACCTGCAATCTGTTCAAGGAGGTAAAGTGATATGCCTAATATGTCTCTTAAAAGAAATGAAATGCCCGTTCAGGAGCCTGATGTAAGAAACAAGAACTTCAAGGAAGTCGCTCTCGGTTATACCGAACAGCAGGCTATCGACGAAGCTCAGCGCTGTCTGAACTGTAAGAACAAGCCATGTACAGGCGGATGTCCCGTACAGATAGATATACCTGCATTCATCGCAGAGGTTGCAAAGGGCGACTTTGCTGCTGCTTATGATATAATCACAAAGTCAAGCTCACTTCCTGCTGTCTGCGGAAGAGTCTGTCCTCAGGAAACACAGTGCGAGAGCAAGTGCGTAAGAGGCATCAAGGGCGAGCCTGTTGCTATCGGCCGTCTTGAAAGATTCGTTGCTGACTGGCACAACGCTCAGCCTGAGACTGCTGTGAAGAAGCCTGCTTCAAACGGCCACAAGGCAGCTGTTATCGGTTCAGGCCCGTCAGGTCTTGCCTGTGCAGGCGACCTTGCAAAGAAGGGCTACGATGTTACTGTATTCGAGGCTCTCCACGTTGCAGGCGGCGTTCTCTCCTACGGTATCCCTGAGTTCCGTCTCCCCAAGACTATCGTTCAGAAGGAGATAGAGGGACTTAAAGCTCTCGGCGTAAAGGTAGAGACAAACACTGTTGTGGGCAGAACTATGTCCATCGACGAACTCATGCAGGAGGAAGGCTTTGAGTCTGTATTCATCGGCTCAGGCGCAGGACTCCCACGCTTTATGAATATCCCAGGCGAGAACCTCAACGGAGTTTACTCCGCTAACGAGTTCCTCACACGTATCAACCTGATGAAGGCTTACAAGGAAGGCAGCTCAACTCCTATCAAGGCAGGCACAAAGGCTGTCATCGTCGGCGGCGGAAACGTTGCTATGGACGCTGCAAGATGTGCCAAGAGACTGGGCGCTGAGGTATATATAGTATACAGACGTACCGAAAATGAGCTCCCTGCCCGTGCTGAGGAAGTAGAACACGCTAAGGAGGAGGGTATCATCTTCAAGTTCCTCACCAACCCTGTAGAGATCAATGCTACAGAAAACGGCTGGGTAAAGAGCGTAAGATGCCAGGAAATGGAGCTCTCCGAGCCTGA
>CADBAC010000427.1 GCA_902792495.1 Ruminococcus flavefaciens
TATATGTTCGCATACTGCAATAGCTTGAAAAATCTTGACCTCAGCAGCTTCAAAACTAACAGTGACACTGATATCATGGAAATATTCGCAGACTGTACCGCCCTTGAATCCGTTGATATGAGCGGTAAGTCCCTTACCATTAACGAAGAAGAGATACGCCGTCATGAAGACGAAATAATCGGTGATACGATCAATATCTTCAACAATTGCAATGCTCTCAAAGAGATCAGGGTCGGCAGCGCAGCTGTAGAGATCTCGGACTATTTCGCCCTTCCTAATGCAGGCGGCTGGGCAAATGCCAAGGATAAGACAAAGGTCATCAGCGGCACAGGCAAGAATGCTGTTTTCAAGAACGAAGGCGCTAACACTTATGTACGTCTTGCTTCAGATGAGAAAAACACCACTCTCTGCGGCGATGCTAACTGTGACGGAATAGTCGATCTTTCAGATGCTGTCATCATCATGCAGGCACAGTCAAATCCCGCTAAGTTCGGTGAAAACGGCTCTGATCCCACACATATGACTGCTCAGGGCGTAATAAACGGTGATGTTTCAGGAAATGGTGACGGCATCACAAGCAAGGACGCTCTCACTATCCAGAAGTATCTGCTTGGCCTCATCTCCTCACTTCCCGAATCAAATTAAATCTGCTTCTGATAAAAAAGGGCTGAACACTATGGTGTTCAGCCCTTAATTTGTCGTAAAAGTCATTTTTGAGATAGGTTATATAAGGGCGCTCGGAAAGCGCCCCTACAAATCGGCTATTTTTCGTTGGTTTTTGTAGGGGCGAGTTCCGCTCGCCCGCATATTTCAGAAAAACAGCAGCTTTTTTGACACTCTGAGGGCTGAACACTATGGTGTTCAGCCCTTTCTGTATCTTTATGAAGTTTCGGAGGTATCCTCTGTTTCCTGTCCGTCGTCCTTATATTGCAGCACTCCGTCAGTCAGCCTGCCTATTATGTCAAGCACCGATTTTATGCCGTTGTCGCAGTATTTGAAATAGGTATAGTATCCGCCGTAGATCAGATATGTCAGCATCATGCGGTCTTCCATGCTCTGCTTATGGTCGGGATAGGCACGGCTTATAATGCCGTTGAGTCCGTCTTCAAGCAGCTTCACGAAACTGCTGCTCCTGCTGCCCTCAAAGAGAATCTTTATCAGCCGCTCATTGGCCACGAATGCCTCGCTGAGTTCCGCTATGAATGTCCTTGTACTGCTGAATACTGCCTCGGGATGCTGTATGCTGTGCAGGCAGGAATCCACCACATCCCGTTCAAGACTCTCCGAAAGCTCGTATATGTCGTGATAATGCAGATAAAATGTTGCTTTGTTTATCTCCGCCTTTTCGGAAAGTTCCTTGACCGTTATTTTCTCCAGCGGCTTTTTCGCCCTCAGTTCAAGGAAAGCGTTGATGATACTGCGTTTGGTTTTTTCTGTGCGAAGGTCCATACTCCTGCTCCTTTTTCGACTATTTTTGACAAGTGTCTATTATGCGACTATCGTAAAAAAATGTATGTTGTAAAACATCCGATCCTGCGATATAATTATTTATAGAAACATTATGACAGCTTCGTTTCCCTCTCTTATTATATAGTATCAATAGACAGCTGTCAATAAAAGGAGTGACATTATGGATATCTACGGATTCTACAAAGGCGAATCCTTTGAGGTTTATGAGTATTTAGGCGCTCATCTCACCGCAAAGGGTACGGTCTTCCGCACTTACGCTCCCAACGCTTCAAAGGTATCGGTAATAGGCGACCATACCAAATGGGAGGAAGTTCCTATGGACGCTGTGCTTGACGGCAATTTCTATGAAACAGTATGCCCCGAAGCTGAGGAGGGTATGCGCTACAAGTACAGGATCTACGACAGAAACGGCAATTTCATCGACCACTGCGACCCTTACGGCTTCGGAATGGAAGTGCGCCCCGGTACCTGTTCTGTTATCCGCAGTATCGAAAGCTACCGTTTCAGCGACAGTTCATGGCTTAACAAGCGGTCGGACTGCCGTGACAGGGCGCTCAATATTTATGAGGTGCACCTCGGTTCATGGCGGAGAAAAAACGCTCCGCACGCCGAGCTTGAAGACGGCGCAAGCGGCGATGAAATAATCGCCAATGAAGGCTGGTATTCTTACTCTGAGATTGCCGATGAACTTATCGCTTACGTCAAGGAGTACGGCTACAATTATATCGAGTTTATGCCCCTGAACGAGCATCCCTGCGACGAATCATGGGGATATCAAAGCACA
>CADBAC010000428.1 GCA_902792495.1 Ruminococcus flavefaciens
TGATTATCTTCTTGAAACGTTTGGTAAGAATGAACCGATATTCCTTTCGGATATTCGTTATAAGGATTACTCTGATATCTGGCTCAAAAAAGAGCTTGCCAAGCTCTGTGACAGCGGCCAGATCATTCGCTACGAAAGAGGTATCTACTATATCCCTATCAAAACACCGTTTGGAAACAGTATTCTGAATCCAAACAGGATCATTGAGCGAAAGTATTTATCCGAAAAAGGAAAGCGAATCGGGTTTTACACCGGAATCACTGCATTGCAACAGGCAGGTCTTTCTACGCAGATGCCGAATATTCCAGAAATCCAAACAAACAACGAAAATTCAAAGCTCCGCAGAGTTAAAATTGGAAATCAGGAAGTTATTTTACGAAAGGCAAGAGTTACAATAGATAATGACAATATATTCGTTTTGCAGTTCCTTGAAATGATGAACAGCACCTCATCGGGCTATTTTGACGATGAAAGAAAAGCTGTCATCAAAAACTGGATCAGAAAATGTAATATTTCTCAGGAACTTGTTACAAAATATGCGCCGTTTTTTCCTGACAAGGCTTTGCGAAATCTCATAGAAAGCGGAGTGATCTATTATGTTGCATAACAAAAAGGATACCTTTGAGCAGCTTGTCCTGCGAACCTCTGAATATCTCGGAGTCAAGGCAGAGATAGTTGAGAAGGACTATTTTGTAACGCTTTTTCTGAAAAGAATCGCCGCTGTTATGCCGGATATTGTTTTCAAAGGCGGCACGTCATTGTCAAAGTGCTATCATATTATAAAGCGTTTTTCCGAGGATATTGACCTTAATTTACAGTCCGAAATAAAACCGCCTGAACGAAAAAGAAGGCAGCTCAAAGCAAATATAATCCAAATAATCAATGATTTAGAGTTTGAGCTTACCAACCCTGATGCAGTCAAAAGCCGACGTGACTATAACCGTTATATTATCGACTATCCCTCGTCACTATCAGCTGCTTACCTGAAGGAACAGCTTATCGTCGAAACTGCTATATATCAAAGAGCTTATCCAACGAAGGTAATGTCAGCAGACAGCCTGATCTATCAATATCTTCACGAAAACGGTTATGGTGATTTTATTAAGCAATATGATTTAGAGCCTTTTACGCTTAATGTTCAGACCGCTGAACGTACAATGATCGACAAAATGTATGCTCTGGCGGATTACTATCTGCTGAATACCACTACTGAGCATTCAAGGCACATCTACGATATTTACAAGCTGTCTGAGATTGTAACGGTAGATGATACGCTGAAAGAGCTTGCATTATCTGTCGCTGAAGAGCGCAGACCACATAAGATGTGCCTTTCAGTTCAGAACGGTAAAAATGTGACCGAGATCCTCCGAGAGGTCATTGATAAGAAAACCTATAAAGAGGATTACGATACAATAACAGTCCCTTTGCTGTTTGAAGCTGTTTCATATAATACGGCGGTTTCAGCATTGGAGAACATCCTTCAAAACGGTATATTTGACAAGGTTTGAATTTGACAATGGAAATTGAAAGATATGAAGAATGTTAGTCGCTCGACCGACCAAGTTAGCGACCAAGTTACCGACTAAGATCACAACACTTGCAGACTGACAAAAAGAAACTCTCAGGGACTTCCTGAGCGTTTGAATTATATGAGTTTCCTAAGCAGTTCCAAGTGCTTATCGACCTTCTTCACGATGTTATATCCGTCACCGCAGTAGAAGTCGATGAGCCATTCGCGGCAGGTTATGAGTCCTGTCTGTACTATTACTGAACGGAGACTGCCTTTCACTATCCATCGGTCCACGGCATTGGGAGTGTAGCCTGTTATGGCTGACACCTCTGTGATAGTCAGCACATCAGGCACATCGAACCACACATCGTTCAGCTGTTCTCGGAAGCACTCCGGCGGTCGCTGCGGCTGAACCCTTTCTGCTGCGTTCTCAGTCCGTATTAGATATTCGATAACGTCATCGAGCTTCACGGCGTATCGGCGAGTTTTATTGCAGTTATCAGTGCAGGGAATAGCTCCGCTTTGGAGAAGCCATGCACACTTCCGCTTGCTGATATGGAGTATCTTACGCAGCTGTTCTCCTGATATTGTTTCGGGGAACTCATCGTACAGGTAGCTGTAATCACTCATCCTTGCCGCCTCGCTTTATCGAACGTGCGGGCTCGTCATCGCAGTGCTCAAGCAGATAGTCGATGAGGTCATCCTTGCTCAGTATGTATCCGCCCTGGTACACGAAGGAGCG
>CADBAC010000429.1 GCA_902792495.1 Ruminococcus flavefaciens
AAGCCGATACATTTGAGCTTGTTCCTGTAGAGCCTTATTCTGAAGATGACCTGAACTGGCGAGACAGGTCGAGCCGTGTAAATAAGGAGCATGATGACACGTCCCTTCAGGATATCGAGCTGGTTTCTACCGAGGTGCCAAACTGGGACGAGTATGATGCGGTGCTTTTCGGCTATCCAATCTGGTGGCGTGAGGCATCCTGGGTGGTAAATAACTTTATCAAGAACAACGATTTCACCGGGAAGACCGTGATCCCCTTCTGTACTTCCACCAGTTCCGGTCTGGGAGACAGCGGTACCAATCTGGAAAAGATGGCGGGAACCGGTATCTGGCTGGAAGGTATGCGCTTCAACGAAAAGCCAAGCGAGGATAGTGTCAGAGAATGGGTGCGAGGACTGAACCTGGAATAGCTGACTCCGTGCAGAAGACTATGGGATCGAAGCAAAGAAATACAACGCCGATGTTGTTCATACAACGGGAATACTCATACCGGTGGCAAAGTCTATGCCCGATGATCTTATGTCTCTTCCGGAAAACAGATTGTGTCCCACTACACAGGATAAGAACGCACCCACGGAAACGGTCGTGCTGAGCTCGGATATCGGGAAGCGTATGGATGGCTGGCTGATGCATATGTATCAGGGCAATGTGTGGGGGAAACTGTTCAGAAGAGAATTTCTGATTGATAATGAGATCGTATTCCCGAAAATGAAAATGATGGAGGATATCATTTATTCACTCAAGGCACTGCTGACAGCGAAAACTTATGTTCAGATGCCCGGCAATTTTATCATTTACAGAATTACAAACGAGAGTACATCACGAGGTAAAAGAAACACAGCTTTTGTTGCTAAGCTGCTGAGGGTAATGCTTCAGACAAATATTGAGATACCGAAATGCTTTAACAGTGTTGATTATTTCAAGGAGCATCCGGAATATATAACGAAAACCATGAAAGTGCTTACAGCGGTAGGTGAAACCATGTATGTAGGTCCTGCCTACCAGAAGCTCGGTAGGGAAACGGTTGAACAGGATCCCCTTGTAAGAGCTGTATGGGAAGACTTCTTCGGACTTCAGGCGGATTATGTTTCCGATCTATGGTATCGCAATATGGACAGACTTCCGCCCGTTGCCGACAACCTTGATATGTACGACACATACGAATATTGGGAGAAAAAGCTGGAGGAGCACCTCGCAAAGGAGTCAGAATAAAATGAGTGAGATAATGGTATCAATTGTTATTCCAATGTACAAGGCATCTTCATTTATCGTAGAATGTGTTGGTGCCCTGTGCCGTCAGACGCTGAAAGAAACCGAAATCATACTGGTAGATGACTGCTCGCCTGATGATACTTACGAAAAGTGTGTCAATGCTTTTAGAGACGATAACAGGGTAACTGTCATAAGGCAGGAAAAAAACGGCGGCCCCGGCAAAGCCCGCAACACGGGTATAAAGCGGGCTAAGGGCAAATATATAGCGTTTGTTGATGCGGATGACAGCTATGTTTTGACGGCACCTGAGGAGATGGCTGCGGCAGCCGAAAGATTCAATGCAGATGTGCTTCATGTTTCCGGTGCATTTGTCACATTTACCAAAAATATGCCCATGGATCTGACCACCCTTCCGGATGACGAACTCATAAAAATGCAGCTCGACAGAGAGGTGTTCGATAGCCCAACGCTGATCACAAACGATATGAAGCAGCGTCTTGATGATTGGCTTGCACATTTTTATCACTGGAATGTATGGAGTAAGCTGTTCAGACGGGAATTTCTGCTTGAACATGAAATATTCTTTAAGGATCTGAGCCTTTCGGAGGATAAGAACTTCTGCCTGAATTGCCTGCTGCACGCCGATAAGTATGTTAAAATGAAGGGATTTTATTACATCTATCGCAACGAGATCGAGTCACTTTCAAGAGGCAAGGTAACGCCTGCTTTTCTCGCAAAAACGCTGAGGACGCTGTTCAGAATATCGGAATGTATGAGAGCTGTCCTTGAAACCAGTGACTTTGTCGCAGATAATCCTCAATATATTGACATAGTGCTTGAAAAATGCACCAGTAGTCTTGATAAAAATTATGTGACCCCGGCATACAAGAAGCTGGGAAGAGAAGCCGCAGAGAAAAGTGCTGAGGTTGATACAGTATTTAGGGAGTTATTCGGTGCCGGTTCAGCATATATCAAGAAACTGTTTTTTGATGCGCACGTTCCGCTTCCTGCTCCGGATAAAAGTGCCGGCGAGATG
>CADBAC010000430.1 GCA_902792495.1 Ruminococcus flavefaciens
CCTATAGCAATCCCGTGGGAGTCGGAAAATTCACGGGATTACTTCTGATATCCCCGTTTATACTGGGATTTCTCCTGTTCACGCTGTACCCCTTTGTGTGTTCTTTTATACTCGGACTTACGGACAGCGACGGAATAAGTGCTCCTGTCTTCAACGGCGGAGAGAATTATATCCGTATGCTCACCGACAGCGGACTGCACAAAGCCATCGGCGTGACTTTCAGATATACGTTTATGCTGGTGCCTCTGAAAATGCTGGTATCACTGGCAGTTGCACTTCTGCTCAATATGGAACTTAAAGGCATGGGCGTATACAGGACAGCTTTTTACGTCCCGTCGATCCTCGGCGCAAATCTGTCCGTCGTGATAATGTGGCAGTATCTCTTCACATCAGGCGGACTTGTGGATCAGCTTCTCGGCACTGTCGGAGCAGCACACGTAAGCTGGTACGGTGAGCCTTTCCATGCCATGATGATAATAGTTCTGCTAAGACTGTGGGAGTTCGGTTCGACTATGGTCATATTCCTTGCGGCACTGAGGGATATCCCACGGGAACTCTATGACGCTGCGAAAACAGACGGCTGCGGCAGAGTCAGAGCCTTTTTCCACATAACCCTGCCCATGCTGAAAAACGTCATATTCATAAATCTTGTGCTTCAGACCATTTCGGCAATACAGGAGTTCAACGCTCCCTACATGATAACGGGAGGCGGTCCCATGAAAGAGACCTATACTCTTGGTATGCTTATCTATGACGAGATGTTCCGCTTCAATGACGCAGGCTACGCAAACGCTGTGTCATGGGTGATGTTCGTGCTTATCACTGTTGTAGTGGCGCTTATGTATAAGCTGACAGGCAGAATGAGGGAGGGAACGAAATGAAAAAGATCATCCCTTATCTGCTGCTGACAATGGCGGCTGTTGTAATGATATACCCCGTATTATGGCTTATCGGAGCATCTTTCAAGAGCAATGATGAGATATTCTCATCAATCTGGTTCATACCCGAACATATTGAACTTTCGGTGTACAAAAATGCATGGGAGACCGTAACTCCATACACTATGGGGCATTACTTCCTTAATACATTTACAATAATCATACCAAAGACTGTTTTTGCAGTTCTTTCTTCTGTGCTGGTGGCATACGGATTCGCAAGGTTCGATTTCCCGATGAAGCGCTTCTTCACGGCACTTCTGCTGGGAAGTATGTTCATGCCTGCAATAGTCACCATACTGCCGCAGTATCTGATGTGGAACAAGCTGGAACTTATCAACACCTATGTTCCGCTGACACTTCCTTCGCTGTTTGCCTGCGAGGGAACATTCGTGTTCATACTGATACAGTTCTTCAAGGGGATACCAAAGGAGTTCGATGAAGCCGCTAAAATCGACGGCTGCGGTACTTTCGGTACGCTTTTCTATATCCTCGTGCCGTGCATACGGCCTGCTATCGTATCAATAGCAGTGTTCACTTTCCTGTGGACCATGAACGATTTCCTGACACCGCTGATAATGATACATTCAGTGGAAAAATATCCGCTTTCACTTGCACTGCGTCTGTCCGTGGACAGCACAGGTCAGGGCTACGAACAGCGTACGATTATAGCTATGTCAGTGATCGGATTAATACCGTCAATAGCTGTGTTCTCGCTTGCACAGAAAAAGTTTATCGGCGGTATCACGATGGGAGGTCTTACAGGATGAATCATATCGATACAGCGAATTCATATATCAGCAGAATGATACTGCCTTCCTCTCCTGAATGTCCTCTCTGGAACCGTGAAAGCCAGATCTTCAGCAAGCCGATGAAGTGGAATTACATTGACGGCTGCATGATAAAGGCAGTGACCATGCTTTATGACGTAACAGGCGATGAGAGACTTCTCAGCTATGCCGACAGCTTTATGAAGGCGTTCGTGGACGAAAACGGCGATATCCCCACATATTCGCCTGCTGATAATAATCTTGACAATATCAACGGCGGAAAGGTGCTGATCTATCTCTATAAGAAAACAGGCGACGAGCGCTACAGGAAGGCTTACAGGATGCTATTTGAAAAACAGCTGACTGCACAGCCGAGGCTTCAATGCGGCAATTTCTGGCATAAGTCCATTTATCCCTATCAGATATGGCTTGACGGAACTTATATGGCGCTCCCGTTTATGGCTGAATACTCCCTTGAAGAAAATATTCCCGAAATCATGGATGACGTAAAGGCACAGCTGAGAAATGTCCGTGAC
>CADBAC010000431.1 GCA_902792495.1 Ruminococcus flavefaciens
CCGACTGCCCCGGTGCGGGAGCCTTGACAGGTTCATCGAATGTGACCTGTATGGTGTTATCGTCTATTCGCTCCAGTATAGCAGGAGCTGCAGCGTGATGATATCTTATTTTTACGAAAGACCGTAGTTTTTCGCCGGGTTTTATATCCTCAACAGCCATAAAGTTCAGATCCCTGCACAATATGGTGTTTTTACGCACTGATGCTTCATTACCTATCACAACTGTATTGCTCACGGGGTCTATCCTCTTTACATACGCCGGATACCCCAGTGCCAGTCCAAGTCCTTTACGCTGACCTACAGTATAATTCACGATTCCCTTATGTTTTCCGAGGACTTTTCCGCTCTCGTCCACAAAGTCTCCCGGAGGCGGAAGCGCTTCATCGACGTATTCTTCTATATATTCCGCGTATCCTCCGTTGAGCACAAAGCAGATCTCCTGTGAATCGTGCTTGGATGCCACCATTAGCCCTGCATCCTCAGCTATCTTTCTGACCTCGTCCTTAGTAAGTTCCGAGAGAGGCATAAGTGTGCGCGCAAGCTGTTCCTGGCTCAGCTGATACAGCATATATGTCTGGTCTTTTGCGGCGTAAGCTGCCTGTTTTACGGTATATCTTCCGCTTTCGGTACGTTCTATGCGGGCATAATGCCCTGTCGCTACGTATTCTGCATTGATATCATCTGCGAAAGTGAGCAGACGCTCCCACTTTATGTACCTGTTGCATGCTACGCATGGGTTTGGTGTGAGCCCGTTTATATACGCCTTTACAAACGGATCGGTAACATGCTCTCTGAATTCAGGCAGGCTGTTTACGTTATAAAACGGTATGCCAAGCTGCATGGCTGTAGCCCGCGCGTCACTTATGTCGCAGCAGCGGCTGTAAGCCCCGCTTTCAGCCTCCCACGTCCTCAGTGTCACGCCTATCACCTGATAGCCCTGCTCTTTAAGCAAATATGCAGCAACTGCGCTGTCGACTCCGCCCGAGAGTCCTACTACTACTCTTGGAATAACATCCACCTGCTTTCTTCAGTATCCACCGTATTCTACCACATCCGGGCGTCCTTATAAACGCCGTCTTTAGTGCAAAAGCCGGACCAGTATACGGTTCTGTCAGAAGCAACAAAAAAACTCCCCCGGACTTTCATCCGGAGGAGATCGATTAAGCAATCTGATCTAAATTCTTTAGAATCCGAGTTCCTTGTTTGCCCACTTCTGGAATGCCTTGAATGTCTCAGGACCTGCAACGCCGTCAACTGTAACGCCGAGGAACTTCTGAAGAGCCTTTGAAGTCTGTGTTCCCCAGACACCGTCTACATCTGCGCCTACCAGCTTCTGGATAGCCTTGATTGTCTCTGTTCCGCAGATTCCATCCTCTTTGCATCCAAGGATATGCTGTACAGTCTTGATCGAAGCCGGACCAAAGTCGCCGTCTACAGAGAGTTTGAATTTGTCGTTCTTGATCTTCTTTGCTTCTGCTTCAGCTGCTGCTGTAGCCTCTGCAACCTGCTGCTCTGCTTCTGCCTTGAGCTCAGCAGCCTTTGCCTGCTGGCTTTCCTTTAATTCAGCAGCTCTCTTATTGAAAGCCTCTTCTCTTGCCTTAGCAGCTGCTTTAGCTTCTTCTGCTGCTTTCTCAAGTTTAGCCTTTGCTTCTGCTTCAGCTGCTGCAGCCTTTTCCTTTGCTTCCTTACCAGTGATCTTATCGAAGATTCCCATTCTGCACCTCGTTTCTTTCATATAGCCTGACGGCCTGCAAATAATATTTACGCACCAATTATATTCCTACGTTAACTTTGCGGTCAATGAGATTCGACAATTAGTCACCCTCACCAAGCGTTATTTTCACGCAGTTTGCCCGCTCAAAATCCTTTGTGCCCATACCGAACCCGTTCTTTTCAGAGCTCATCTGAGGCATGTCTCCGAACTCATTCACGAAATGTTTCAGAAGTGCCGCGCCTGTCGGCGTACATAGCTCGCTCTTTATATCACCTGAATATGACGGTATCCCTTCCAGTATGTTTGCTGTTGCAGGAGCCGGCACCGGCAATATGCCATGCGCGCATTTTACAGTTCCGCCGCCCACATTGATATGCGAAGCGGCAATCTTCTGCGGTTTTATGCGGTCGATCAGCATGCAGACAGCCGTAACATCGGCTATAGCGTCCATTGTACCTACTTCGTGGAAGTGCACTTCGGTGACAGGTACTCCATGTGCCTTGCTTTCCGCATCGGCGATAATATCG
>CADBAC010000432.1 GCA_902792495.1 Ruminococcus flavefaciens
CTTTGGCAACCTTCTTTAAAAATAATAATGAACTTGTATGTGTAGCATATAATGCCGAAAGCCTTAAAGAAACATGCTTTAAAAACTCAAACTCAACTTATATAGTAAATGCATCTGGCGAACCTCTTATATATGAAGATAATCAGGAATTTTTAGACGCAGGACTTGTTCCTTCATGGCTCAGCGGCTACACAAGAACCGATCTCACCGCTCAGTCAAGCAATGACGTTTCATTCGTTGCATACAAGAAGACTTTTGAAGCAGGCGAAAAGGTAGTTCTCGGAACTAACGGAATGACAGGAAATGTCATCAACTACACTGTTTTCGTAAAGGCTCCCGAAGTTGTTACAACTACCACAACTACAGAAACAACAACTACTACTACCACAGAGACAACGACAACAACTACAGAAGCAACTACTACAACTGTTCCCGAAACAACCGCAACTACAGAAACAACTCAGCCACGTGTTACATCAATGCCTCCACAGGATATCTTATGGGGCGATGCTAACTGCGACGGAAATGTTGATCTGAGCGATGCCGTACTTATCATGCAGGTGTTCTCAAATCCGGGCAGATTCGGTATCACAGGCACTGACACAGGTCACATCACAGAACAGGGCAGAATAAATGGTGACGTTTGCGAAAACGGCAACGGTCTCACCAATAAGGACGCTCTTTCTATCCAGAGATATTGCCTGGAGCTTATCACAAAGTTACCCGAGTCATAAACATATTACAGGGATGCTCAAAAAATACAGAGATAAATAATAACAGGCTGTGCAGTATTTTATTGCACAGCCTGTATTTTTATCTTCAGCACCGACCTTGCATATGCGACACTTTGTCTCAGCTGATCGTCCTTGTCAAGTCCTGCAAGTCTGAGTTTATGGGCATAACTCAGTATTTCCGCATTCTTTCCGGGGTCACATGATCCTGCTGATATGAGGTCGTTTTCCGTCACATACGGACGGGACATTATACTAACGAATTTATCATATCTCTCCATGAGGAATTCTTCGGTATCATCGCACTTCGGAATCTTTCCCAGCCCGTCACACACTGCAAGCTGTATCAGGTCGAAAGGCTCGGCAGATGAATCAAACAGCTTGTTGGTCTTTTTCATCCTTGAACGGGCATGAGCCATAATATTCGGCTCCATGTGAAGTTCGGTCATATTCATCACATAGCTTATCAGTTCATCATCTTCGGTGAAGTGCTCCATGAAGCCTCTGACCAGCGGAATGCCATCGATCTCATGGCCGTAGGAGTGTACCGTTCCGTCCTCATCCACAGTAGTGCTTACTACTTTTCCGTAGTCATGACACAGCGCAGACAGCATCAGGCCTATCGGATTTTTAGCTATGTTACGGCGCTTTGCGGCTTCATCCAGCACCATCATAGTGTGAGTCCATACATCGCCCTCATGATGATATTTCTGATTCTGAGGCAGACCGATAAGCGCTTTCAATTCGTCAAACTGTCCGTCCAGCTTATCCTCACGCCTAAGCCCCTCAAAAAACCCGGAAGGCGCATCGGAGTTCATCAAAGCGGATAGCATCTCAGCATATATTTTATCAGTCATTATTTGCCTCTTTTCTGTACTTTTCAAGAAGTTCCGCCTGACGGTCGATACGCATTTTCGCCTGTTTTCTCAGTTCAGGCGGTCCCACTATCTCAATGACAGGACCAAAACTGAGAAGCTGTATCAGCAGTTCAGTCTCGTTCTGCTTGTCATACCAGAGTTCAACAGTATACCTGCCTGTTTCAAGGTCACGGACCGTGTGCTTTTCGTAAGATGCAAATTCCAGCATGAACCGTTCAACTCCGTTTCTTTCGGTCTTGACGTTTATCACCGCAGGCGAACCGTTTTTCATGCTTGAAAAATAATCATCCACTGAAACGGGAGTGCGGAATATCCTGCCCGTATCGACTATTTTTGTGATACGGCCTATATTCATGATACCGCTGCATTTTATCCTGTCATGTCTCAGCAGAAAGGTATATGCCCGGAATTTTTCGTTTTTAGGCGAATACTCCAGCTTGAGTATAACGAACTTGCCGCTCATACGCTTTCCGTGTCCCGAAACGAACTCGACGTACATTATCTTCCTGTGCTTTGCCGCATCGAGAGCGCTTCGGAAATTTGCGATATATTCATCGCTTCCGAAATTAGCCTTGTCAGCGAACCGGTCGATAATGCGGAAATTTTCCTTTTTGTAGAAAGGCTTCACA
>CADBAC010000433.1 GCA_902792495.1 Ruminococcus flavefaciens
CTTGACATACGATAGTATGCCTGCGGAATTTCTATACAATCTGACGAAAAAATCTGTCGGCGCATCTTCAGCACAAGCTTTGTGCGGTGTTGCCTAAAACATATTGGAATTATACCATAGCGGCTGTGAAAAGTCAATGTACGGATCACGCTGACCAGACTTTGCGGAAAGCGTGGCATATGAGAAACTGATACCGCAAAAATCTCAAAAACCGACTGACAGTCAAGTTGCACAAAATGGTATGATACAAGGATTCTAAAAAGCGGAAAGTTGACGATTTTTCCAAAAATCATTGACAATAGCTGCTTAATATGGTACTATTTAGTTAATAAGAGAGGCGGAGATATAAGGTCTCATGCTCTCAGAATGACAGGAGGTAATGATCATGAAGAATTTGAATTGTATCAAGGCTATGCTTACTGCTGTTATCTCAGGTGCGGCACTTCTGGCTATGCCGACAACTATGGCTTCCGCTGAAACTGATGTTACCGAAAAGGACAGCGTGGATTTCGCTACTCGTTTTGGCGATGTTAATTTCGACACCGATGTAAACGTATCAGATGCTGTACAGATGCGCCGTTTCCTGCTGGGAAGCAGTGCTGAAATGGGCAACTGGAAAAATGCTGATATGGATGCTGACGAAGACGTTGACGTTTTCGATTATATCCTCCTCGGCAAACAGCTTACAGGAAAAACTCCTGCAAACGGCGGTACTCTCAGGCTGAAAGTCGTTGATATGATGAGCGGTGAGCCTCTTGAATCAGTTGATGTTGAGCTTTTCGGCTTTTGTGATGACTACTGCTATGATGTCGGAAGATGGAATTATACTCCCGAAGATGACACCTACTTCACAGGTCTTCCTACTGACGGAAGATACACTTATATGGTGAATCTGGATAATCTCCCCCTTGGCTACGGCAATGGCTGGAGAAACTGGGATCAGCAGCTTTTCTTCAACTATGACGGTGTTGCCGATAAGGAAGTTACTGTCCGTGTGCTTTCTGACAAGAGCAAGAGAAATATCAATATGGATATGTATAACTGGTCACTGGGACTCCATCAGACCTACTACGGAACAGTATGCATTACCGATAAGGACGGCGAGATCTATTATCCTCAGCTCAGAAATGAGGAGTTCGCACTTCCCGACGGTGAGTATCATGCTGAGTTCAAGGGCTTCGATTATCCTGTGGCACTTATCGATCCCGAAAGCGATTTCGGCAAGCATATGAAGGAAGTATATCCTGACGTTGAATTTACAGACAAGTCAAAGGGTTTTGACTTCACTGTCAAGGACGGCAAGGCTGACAGGAAGCTCAGCTTCGACTTTGGACCTCTGCCCGGCAAGAGCAATTACATCAATGTTAACTGCATAGATATTTCTACAGGAAAGCCTCTCCCGGGAGTTGAACTGTCGGTTATTGAGTGCCCTGACACTTATGCAAAGACAATCAGAACATGGACTTCCGATGAGACAGGCGCTGTAAAGATCGACGGTCTCACAATGACGGGAAGCAACGCATACAAGCTTCAGCTGGACAAGGTGCCCGAGGGCTATACAGGCGGATTCGATGAGTATTATCACTGGGGATATGTCTATGAGTATGAGGGAACTGCTAACCTTTACTTCTCACCTGTAACAGAGGAGAAAAACGTTTAAGCTGACATTCTCAGCATCGACGACAAGTCAGTGATGAACGATCTCTGCACTTACGATATATATAAGGCAGCAGGCGATGACTTCAATCTCGATCACATTTTCTCAGATGTGAAGCCCGGCGAGAAGGTAGCACTTAAAGACGGCGATTATTTCGCAATTCTCGATCTCAAGTCGTTAAGAGAAAAAGGCTATGACGGTATTCTTCTCTATACCGAAAAGGGCAAGGCATATGCTCCTGATATCGATCCCGATGAGTATATGATGGACACAGCAATGCTGAAGTTCACAGTCAAGGACGGCAAGCCTGACAGAGAGCTTTATTTCTACATCAAGGAATATGACGAACACGACTATGACCCCGAAGAAATCGAGCATGATGATGAGATAAAGTTCATCAACGACATTCTGACTGCCGGCGATACCGAATAATACTGCGATCAGATAAAAATTATAAAGGCAACACCGCACAAAGCCCACCTGACGGCTTTGTGCGGTGTTGCCTGAATGAAAGTTTAAATAAAAAGACCATAACGACTATGCTTTTATAGCCGTTATGGTCTTTTTTGCAGGGAAATATG
>CADBAC010000434.1 GCA_902792495.1 Ruminococcus flavefaciens
GTTCTTTCATCTCGGCCGATGAGAAGAATTCACCATTGATGTTGCGGCATAAGAAATTCAGTAGTTTTCGGATAGGAAGGGGAAAGCTCGGATCAGCTATATAGATCTTACCGCCTGGCTTGAGGATTCGAAGAGCTTCTTTCTCGAAAGCATTTTTGTCCGGGAAATGGTGATAAGCCATGCATGCCGTAAGGGAGTCAAAATAATTATCTTTGTATGGAGTGTTCTCACATGAGCATTCTCTGATATCCATATCAGGGCATTTCTGACGGGCAACTTTCAGCATATTCGGCTCAACATCGATCCCGTGACCTTCTATTTTCTCGAATTCGCTGAAGGTTTTCAGTATCGTGCCGGTACCACAACCGACATCAAGGACTTTGCTTCCTTCGGAAAGGTCTGTGTATCTGTAAAGAAGTTCATAGAACTTTCTGGAGAGTTTGCCCTCGAAATGATCATCGTACTTGTCAGCTCTTTTGTCGAATTTGAAATCACGCTTATTCATATGTGTTTCCTCGCTTTCATGTAATGTGAAATATGTTCCTGCAGCCATTGTTATGAAAGCTGCTATGAATATCAGTGATGGCTTTTTTGGATACAACGCTATGGATATGACAGCTCCGATAAATGGCGATAATGCATAGAATGCTGATGTCTTTGCGGCTCCAATATATCTCTGTGCATAAACATATGAGTAAATACTCAGGCCGTAAGCAACAAACCCTAATAGTAATGCAAAGAGGATATATGATGTAAATACAAGTCTGTCTCCGATTATCAGTGCTACCAGGACAGAACCGGTACCTGAACCGAAACCCTTGATAATGACTATCTTGGCCGGATTGTTATGAGATAACTTCCGGGTGCAGTTGTTCTCCACACCCCAGCAGACACAGGCGAGCAATGCGCATAATGAGTACGGAGAGAATAACAAAGCCGAATTATCACTGAATGACAACATCAGACTTGCAATTGTTATAAAACCTATAGCGAGCCATAATCTTCGGGATATCGTTTCCTTAAAGAACAGTAATGCAATGACAGAAGTTGATACTACTTCGAAGTTGTTTAGCAGAGATACGGATTCCGATGAACTGTTCTTTATCGCAACCATAAGAAGTATAGGCGCGGCTATATCAAGACCTACCATAGCAGTCAGATAAGGAAGATCGCTATGAGTTAATTGCTTATTCTGTGAATGGTTCTTTCCCGAAAACAGAGTGACCAAAGTCATTCCGATGCCTGCCCCGAGATACATCAATCCAGCCATGAACACAGGGGATATCTGTTCCATCAGTATTTTCGAGAAGGGTGTACTGATGGCGTATAGAACTGCTGCAAGTATGGCAAATAGAATGGCTTTTCTGTTATTCATAATCCTTACTTTCTGAACACTGTGTTCGGTAAAATGGTATAATCAACAATGTGGCCAAACAATAATCAGAATCAGTAATATGTTCGTTACTGAACAAATCCGCGAAAATGTACAGCAAACTGATATGGACAGAAGACAACAAAAGACCAGAACTGCGATATATGATGCGTTAACAAAACTCCTGATAAAAAGAAGGTTTGAAGATATAACCGTTCAGGAGATCATCGACGAGGCCAATATTGGCAGAAGCACATTTTATTCTCATTTCGAGACAAAGGATCAGCTTCTGGAGGAAATGTGCAATGAGATGTTCTCACATGTTTTCTCTGATTCTCTTATGCCTGAAGGAAGTCATGATTTCTCCGGCAATCATGCAGACATCAGAACTTTGCTGGAACATATCCTATGGCACATCAGCGACCACAAGGACAATATCAGTTCGATCATGAACGGTGAGTCTGAGAAGATCTTTACAAGGTACTTCAGTGAGTATCTTGAGAAAGCCTTCGGTAAGATCATTGAACATCTTGATATGAATGTGCCGCTCGAGTTCAAGAAACAATTTGTAATCGGAAGTTTTATAAACACTGTAAAATGGTGGATATCAACAGGACTGAAGCAGGAACCCGGTGAGATCATTAATGAATATCTTACGTGCCTGCTCGGGGGAAAAGCCGGATAGATCATCAGGATAATAGACTAAGACAAATCGGGGTTTCGGTGGAGAGAATGGAGGCTTTTGTAAATAGATGATAAAACTTGAAACAGAACGATTATGCCTGCGTGACTATGTAGAAGCGGACTTTGAGGCATATTATAAATTAAAAACAGATGATCGGACGATGTACTATATGCAGGACAT
>CADBAC010000435.1 GCA_902792495.1 Ruminococcus flavefaciens
TTCCTTTATTATCATCTATTCTCGGTACTCCCGTTGAGATAAGTCCGAGGTTATAGTCGAAGTATGGAGCAAGTCCGATTATTTCGCCTGTTGAACTGTTCCTCAGTACACCTGCATTCTGATTATGCCTGTCATCGTTATGGAGCATGGCGTCATAAAACACCATCATTACATACGGCTTAATCAGCTTTTCTTCAAGTCTTGGTAAAATATACTCAGGCTCGTCATGGTCTGTATAATAGTTGCAGAAAGGCTCGAAATCTACATCGGCATTATTTGTAAAGTCTTTAGTGATGATAAATGTTGATGTGATGCCTGTTTCTTCTGATGTAGAGTGCTGTATCTCATATTCGGCAACATCAGCTCCCATAGCTTTCAAGAACTGATATGAGTAGTATTCGCTGATTAGTTCCTGTGTGTTACCGTGTTTGAACATATACCAGCTGCCGTTTATATATCGCCACGCCTTTTCATAGCTGCCGACAGTACCAAGTTCACGATATCCTTTTGTGTTTCCGCTGTTTGAGGCAGAAGAACCATACAGAGCTATATCTGCGATCTCTTCGTTATACTGTTTGAGGGAGCTGTAATCAAGTTCTTCATCAGCTTTCTGTATCCACCAGTTATCGGTTATGGATATTCCGTGGCCGATGTCAATTACCTGTTCGATATCGTCAGGCGTTCTGAGACGCAGTGCCTTGAACAGCTTTCGTGAATGAGAACGATGAATGTCAACACTTCTGTTGTCGAGCCATATTTCAAGAGGCATTCCTATTGCAAAACAGGCAGGACACAGCGATTTATTAATTATTTCATTTATTCCGTTTTCATCAGCAAGAGCAATTATATCGCTCTTATGCATTATTTTGTAATTCATGTGTCCTCCCGTAATAGTAGTATGATTGTAGTTTTAGTATACCACATTAAAGCTGAAAATGCAAGTTAAACGTAACCGCCAATCCTCCCGTCCATTTTTTATAACAAAAACAGACTCCGCTTAAATTGCAGAGTCTGTTTTTAATTTATTTTTACTCTCCGAGGGTATTCCGTATCTTTTCTGCAAGAACATCGGCAATATTCTGCTGTGTTCTCTTGGAGGGGTGACCGTCAGCCCCCATACCGTCACGCATTGAATGAGTCTGTGAGAAGTATGACGTGATATTGTCATCGCCTGATTCGGCTATTGCACGTTCGATAAGCTCATAAATATCATCGCCGCCCATAGTACCCATAGTGCAGATTATAGGAGCATTCGGACGCTTTTCACGGACAGTCTGTAAAAATGCCTTGTAGCCTTCCACAAATTCATCGCCGTTTGCCTTTGGGTCTGCGGCAACATAATTCATATCGTTAGTACCAAGATTTATGACCACAACGTCACAGTCCTCGGAGAATTCCCAGTCTGACCCGTAGTCCTTATAAATACTTGACTTGTCGTAGCAGTTCGGCAACAGCCTTTTTTCGTCTTTTGTTCCGTCATCAGAGTAGCCTGACACGATACCGTAGCCGCTGTAGCAGCAGGTGGTGTAGTCCGCACCGAGGGACTTCGCTGCAAGATAGGCATAGGACTTTGAGAAATTCTCCGTAGCAGTGGTGAATGGGTCGCTGGGCGACTTACTCTCAACGCCGTATCCGCAGGTAATGGAATCTCCGATAAACTCTATCGTCAGCGGTGCTTTTTCGGCAGGCACAACAGGCTGAGCCGAGCTGCTCTCCACCTCAACGGAGCGTATACCAATGCCGCCATAAATGGCTTCCGAGAGAAGCATTACCTTTACTGCCGCTGTTTTATCCTCATCCTTCCAGAGGCTGACCGTTACGTCCTTATCTGTCATGATCTCGTCGCATATCATTTTGTCGTCCACATAGACAGCATAGCGTGGGTCAAAATTATTTATACCGCTGCTGCCTGCAAGGGTAAGGGAGGCATTTCTGCCGCTTACGGTGAACTCCGCAGCCGAGCCGCTCTGCACCAGCCACAGAACATCGTCCTTCATTACAGTTCTGCTTTGCAGCTTTGCGTTGTCTGCGGTTATGGGGATATTCTGAACCATAACTTCTCCCTGCGTTGAAGTCTCCGTCTGTTCCGTTTCATCGGTTACCGTTACATCGGTGGTCAGGGCTTCGGCAGGCTCTGAGCTGTTATTATCTGAACAGCCTGTAAATGCTCCCACAGCGGCTATGCATAATGCACAGCCAACTGCGGTCATTGATATATGTTTCTTCATCACTT
>CADBAC010000436.1 GCA_902792495.1 Ruminococcus flavefaciens
AAATACATATAAAGCTTCTATATGAGTACAGCAGTTAAGTTGTGCCCTTAGTTTATTTATTCAAGCAAACCTTTTGCTCTGAGAATCCTTCTTACGCTTTCGTCTATGCGTTTTTCCGATATCATACCATTGGCAACGGCTGTTTCTATGCCTTTGACGGCTTCTCCTAAGTTTTCGGGTGAAAGAAGCATATCATTTCCTGCTTCCACTGCCATTACCGCACATACCGAACTGCGGTATGCATTGGCGATAGCGCCCATTCCCAGTGCATCGGTTATGACAACTCCTTCATAGCCGAGCCGTCCTCTGAGTTCCTCATTTATCACTTTCGATGACATTGAAGCAGGGCGGTCATCTATGGCAGGTACTGTTATATGTCCCACCATTACAAAATCCGCACCGGCCCTGATACCGCTTTCAAAGGCAAGATATTCATTGCTGCGGAGTTGGTCAAGTGACCTTTCGGATAATGCGAATCCTGCATGAGAATCTGCTATGGTATCGCCGTGGTCGGGGAAATGTTTGAGAGTACAATGCACTCCGCCTTCCCTGAACCCTTTTACTGCCGCTTCCACAAGCTTAGCTGTCTCTGCATAATCGTCGCTGTACGCACGGGCCCCGATAACGGTATTCACGGGATTTGACCATGTATCCGCAACAGGTGCAAAATCAAGATCAAAGCCGAACTGAACGATATCTTCTGCGATAGTCCGTGCGTTGGACTGAGCGGCTTCTGCGCCTTTTGTTTTATAGTAATACATGGGATCAAACACAGTCGTCCCCAGTTTTTCGGCACATCTTGCAACTCTTCCGCCTTCCTCATCCACACTGAAGAAAAGCGGTACGCAGTCAAGTTCCTCTGCGTATTTACGGGTAGCGGCTATCATCTCAGTCACCTGTGCCCGTGACTCCATATTATTACTGAAATAGATAAGTCCGCCTACGGGGTACTCCTCAAGGCTGTCGTGCGTAGCCTTAGCTGCGGATGTCATATCAGTGCCGCCTGTAAGTTCCTCGGGTCTGACGATGAACATCTGACATATCTTGTCATGAAGCGTCATACTGTCAACGATGTCTTTGTTCAGCGAATCGAGATACTTTTCAAAAGAGGTTTTAAGTCCTGATGATGTCCTTGCATAATATGTCAGTATGATCGTAGCGTCACGGCCGTCCATCACACCGTCAGAATTCACATCTGCCGCTTTCATCTGTTCATAAGTGAAAGCAGGGGGATTATCCGAAGACTGCAATGCATATTCCGAAAGCACAGCCGAGGCATCTCTGCCGTCAACGATGCGATCGCCGTTCACATCTCCGCATAACAGTTCCTCAGCCGCAGACACTGCAGCTGATGCAGATAGCAATACGCAAAAAGCCGCCGCAATGATCTTTTTCATAATGACCTCCATTAAATGAACTCTCTGTAGAAAATTCAGAAGTACGGGTATACTGCGATCACTGTTCCGATACGGAAGTGCAGTGCTGTGAAGCTATTGTTTCGATATTATCGTAGATGAATTTCTGTGCCTGTGCCGAGAAAAGATTTGTGTAGGACTCTTTGCCGTTTGAACTCTGTCTCACTTCTGTGGTTATGCCGAGATCATTTCCGTCAATGGTAGCAAATCTGTTTCCGTCGCCGTTTCTGAAAAGCATACCAATACTTTCCAGCCAGTCATTGATCCATTTAGCCTGCATGATCTTTGAACCGTTATCAGCTGTGACACGGTTTATCTCCTTTGCTATATCACTGACCTGACATCCTTTTTCATTTACCGAAAGCTGTGCGGCCTGAGATGCAGTGATAAAGAAGCCCTTTCTCTCGCAGTTCTTATCTGTTCCTGCGCCTGCACAAAGTTCCTCTATCTCACGTTCAAGTGCTTCAACAGCTGTATCGAGACACGAGATTATCCTGCTGTCACGCACGATATCATTCTCGCTTACACGTTCGCCGGAAATCGGGTCTCTTCCGTTAGCCAGCTTTTCGAGGAAAAGCTTTGCCTGCTTCAGTTTGCTTATATCATTCATGGGATCATCCTCCGATCAGGAATTTTTCTGCCGCCGCAAATGCATGAATAAATAAAAGGCGGCCGGTATTCTGCTCCCCGCAATAACTCCCTTATACTGCTTTCTGAGTTAATTGGTATAGCAATATAATTATATCAAGAAATCATTAAAATGTCAATATTTTGCCTTAAATCCCGAAGCTTTATTATTTGCGGCGGCTGGGCTG
>CADBAC010000437.1 GCA_902792495.1 Ruminococcus flavefaciens
TTAACACAGTCACCGGCAAAATTTGACGAAAAGACGTGCATGAATCCCTATGTGGACAGGTTCTTATTACTTGACTTCAGCCGAAGCTTCTTCCTCGGTCTGGAGGAGAGCCTTGTTGATATCCTCAACAAGCTTTGTGATAGCTGCGATCGACTCGTTGATAGCTTCCGAACTTTCGTGAGCTACGCTGACATTATCATCGAGGGCACCGAAAGCTTCGATGGTCGTTTCGAGAATACCTGTGAGCTGTCCCACGCTTTCCTCGTCCATGGTAGGATTCTGGCGGCAGAACTCAACAACGTTTTCAAGAAGATCCTTAACGACAGCTGCTCTCTCGCCTGTTGCGGTGGTAGATTCTCCGATATTGGTCATATTATCCGAGATCTTAGCCACATCGTCCTTCAGCTTTGCTGAAAGCTCAAGGCAGTCTGCTGTGATCTCTGCAAGGTGTTCATGCTGCTGTGTGATAGCAGAATGTCTTGCGAGAAGGACTGATCTTGCGTGTATTATACAGTTGCTCGGGGTGTTGAGTCCACGGTAAATAGCGATAGCCATATCACGGCATGAATCGTATCCGCAGGCATGGCAGTCGTACTTCTTATCCTCGGCTGTATGCTTGCCCATCTTCTCATAGATAGGTTCAAGCTGAAGCTCTGTCGGGATAGGAGAAGGCATCGACGGCTTGTATGTACGGAAGAAATCAGCAAGTCTCAGATCCATATCCTCTTCAAACTTCTTGAAGAGCCTGTCCTCGCCTCTGCCCATGATACCTGAAGATTTTCTTCTGGTCTTGGCTTCGTTCTCAACTCCACGCATAATAGCCATAGCATCGAAAACAGTCTGTGTATTGCCTGTACCCGGTCCCTTGTTGCATCCGAACTCACAAGAGAGCACGTCGTAGACCTGCGGGTGTTTGGATTCAGACATTTTAGCATACATATCTATCTCGGGGTATACCTTATGTACGCCCTCAGAAGTAGTGATATTCAAATCCGGATTATGGAGCCAGAGGTTGTCTCTGAGTCCGCCGGGTCTTGGGTAGATAGCACCAAGCTGACCCTGCATCTCGTCGAACTTATACTCATATCCCTCATCGGAATCGGTAGGTATAGCTATACCGTTCTTGTCGAAATACTCCATGAGCTTCTTGAAAGTAACGTTATAGTCAACGAGCCCTGTCTCTGCGAATTCCTCTTTCTTGGCGATACATGGTGAGAGGAAAGCAATAGGATTGTTTCTTCTCAGGTACTTCTTTACGTATATAGCGGCACAACAGACAGGGCTGTGTATAGGCGAGAGGTTCTTCAGCAGCTTAGGCTGATACGACTCGATATACTTTACTATTGCAGAACATGGCTGAGTGATTATGCCGTTTATTTTGTTATCCTCGATCGATCTTACATGAGCCCATGTGCATATATCTGCACCCAGTGCTACGTCTATGATAGTACATCCCTGTTTTCTGAACCAGTTAAGGATACCCTTCCACTTATTCTGGAAAACGGCCTTGATAGACGGATCAGCCATAATGATAAGCTTTTCCTTGATAACGTGGGACATACACTCTTCTGTATCGTCGATATAATCTCTTGCTCCGTGGTTACATACTCCTACACAAGCGCCACAGGAAATACATTTATCAGGGTTAACTGCTGTAATGAATCTTCCGTCTTGAAGCTGCTTGGTGATATTAGCCTCGGGAGCCGGACAGCTTCTCACACAGGCATTACATCCCACGCACTTTTCGGGTTTAACTATTATGATCTCATTCATGTCAATAATACTCCTTGCGTTTTACGCATAGATCGCAGCGTTCTTATTATTTCTTCTTACCGATGGCATTAGCCTGTGCGGCAAGAGCTGCAAGATCTATTTTTCCTTTTTTATTTTTCTGCTGATTATCCTGAGCAGGCTTCACGCTTACAGCCTTTCCTGCCTGTTCATTATGGTTATTCTTGTCATTATGTTCTGCTTCTTTTTTGTCCTGACCAGCAGGTGTCTCAGCCTTTTCTTCCGGCTTAGCATCCTTGCTTTCATTATCAGGCGCAGGGAGTTCCTCTTCCTGAGTTTCGTTCAGCTCATCCTCATCATCTGTATCTTCATCTGTATTTTCATTTCTCTCGCCTCTCAGCGCAGCAGACATTTCTCCCAGCAGCTTTTCCGACTGACTGAGAGCGGAACTGCTTGTACGGCTGAGGTCATCGAGAAGATATTTAAGTGTA
>CADBAC010000438.1 GCA_902792495.1 Ruminococcus flavefaciens
TATGTCAGTTAAATTCGCAGTTTTAGGTCATGGTGTTGTCGGCTCAGGCGTTGTCGAGCTTTTCTACAAGAATAAGAAGAGCAT
Organism: Ruminococcus flavefaciens; assembly: GCA_902792495.1. Classification (GTDB taxonomy): domain Bacteria; phylum Bacillota; class Clostridia; order Oscillospirales; family Ruminococcaceae; genus Ruminococcus; species Ruminococcus flavefaciens_Z. The sequence goes on from CADBAC010000438.1 coordinate 85, forward strand.
CGAAAAGCGTGCAGGCACTGAGATGGATATCAAGTATATCCTCGATCTCAGAGATTTCCCTGACTCTCCTTATAAGGACAAGTTCACTAAGGACTTCAATGATATCCTCAACGATGATGAAGTGACCTCTGTTGCTGAGTGCATGGGCGGCGTTGAGCCTGCTTTCACTTTCGTTAAGGCTTGCCTCGAAAAGGGCAAGAGCGTTTCTACTTCAAACAAGGAACTCGTTGCTGAGAAAGGTGACATCCTTCTTCAGACTGCAAAAGAGCACAACTGCAACTTCTTCTTTGAAGCAAGTGTCGGCGGTGCTATTCCGATAATCCGTCCTCTTCACCGTTGTCTCGCTGCAAACGACATTACAAAGGTCGCTGGTATCCTCAACGGTACAACAAACTTCATCCTCACAAAGATGTACAACGACAATATGCCTTTTGCTGACGCTCTCAAGCTTGCTCAGGAACTGGGCTACGCTGAAAAGGATCCTACAGCTGATATCGAAGGCCACGATGCCTGCCGCAAGATCTGCATTATCTCATCTCTCGTTTACGGCAAGCACGTTTACCCTAAGAGCGTTTACACAAAGGGTATCACTCAGGTAGAACTCTGCGACGTTGAAGCTGCTGACGTTCTCGGCTATGCTATCAAGCTGGTTGCAAGCGTTACCAAGCTTGACAATGGCAAGATACTCCCCAGCGTAATGCCTACACTGGTTTCCTACGACAATATCATGGCTGGCGTTAATGATGTATTCAACGCTGTTCTGGTATACGGTGACGGTGTGGATCAGACAATGTTCTACGGCAGAGGCGCAGGTAAGCTTCCTACTGCAAGTGCTGTTCTCGGCGACGTTATCGAGACTGCAAAGGGCACAGGCACTGTTCTTTCTCAGACTTGGGAGTCAGCATCAGACGATAGCTTCGTGGAGAATGTGGACAGCTATACATCACGCTGGTATTTCCGTGTACCTGCTGATGCAGCAGTTGATCTCGGCGGTACATACAGCCACGACGATGGAATCTCCTACGTAACAGACGAGGAAATGACATTCGCTCAGGCTAAGGCTAAGGCTGATGAGATCGGCGCTCTGGCTTTCATGCCTGTACTTGAATAATACAAAAACAAGCCATAGTATTTCCGTTTCCGGGATACTATGGCTTTATTTTTTTAGTCGTTTCTGTGGCTGTAAGCATAGATTGTCGGAAGTATCAGCATACAGGGAAGTATTACTGCAACGTATACTATAATTATATAGTTGGTGCTTATATCGAATATCTTCGCAGCCATTGTCATTGCAAGAGTAACAAGACCGGCGATGACCATGAGTCTTCCTCCGAATCTGTGAGTGAGATTCCAGCATTTTTCGTTTTTGAGAGTCCACGGCATCTTGAATCCGAGAGTTTTATTCTGACGGACTGTAGGCATATAATTGCCGAGAATGATGAACAAAAAGCTGAACATAAACAGTATTATCCAGTCATATCCTGTTTTAATTCTGTCACCGACATCTGCGCCGCTGCTCATCAGTCCAAGAAAGAACCAGTTCACAGCTATGATGATGAATTCTGTTATCAGTAAAGTTACTGTCATCGGCTTGCTGTTTTTTTCGGCGTTTTTGCCTTTAAGCTCACTAAGATAGAACATGAAAGCTACAAACAGCAGAATGATTGACGGGAAAATTCCGTTCCACTTTGAGCCGACCCTGTCGCATACAAAATCAAAGTTGAAGTGTACGGGAACTGTATCGGGCAATTTCAGCAAAAACAAAACAGATGCTATGAGATTTATCAGAGATACGGCAATTGTTATGAGGAATACCCTCTTGAATGTTTTAGTCATTTTTATTCTCCTTTTCCGCCGAACATATCGGCAATTCCTTTAAGAAAGTCCTGAAACACCGTAGTGTTCAGACTGTAGGTTATTGTTTGTTTTTCCTTTGTTGAGATTATAAGTCCTGCCTCACGCAGGATCTTCAGATGGTGAGAGATAGTCGCTCCCGAAACATCGAATTGCTCGCCTATTTCCCCTGCTGTCATATCGGTTTTCTGAAGCATAGTAAGTATCTGCCGCCTTGTGGAGTCAGACATTGCGTTCCAGACGTCTTTCACTGTCACTCACCTCCTGCGGTAATTTTTTG
>CADBAC010000439.1 GCA_902792495.1 Ruminococcus flavefaciens
TACAAGTCTTTCAAGTGCGCCCTATTATGGGGCAAAATTCTATTAAAAGTCTTTGGAAAGGGGTTCGGGGAAGAACCTTTCCTCAGAAAGGTTTTCCCCGATAAATGCATATAAAGTTTCTATATGAGTATCGCAGTTATGGTGCGCCCATGTTGTTTTTGACGGGGTGAAAAAATTTTCTCAAATAAAATTGACCTTTTCCATCTTTTGAACGTGTACTATATGAAGACAAACGGTACCGGACATCTTCAGAGACCCGAATGTAAGGAGTGAAATGATGCTGACATCAGACAATGTCCGTGAAGCGGTGGACGAATACGGCGATATGCTGTACCGTCTGTGCCTTGTGATGCTGAGGAATACCGCCGATGCCGAGGACGCCGTTCAGGAGACATTCATAAAATATATGTTGTCCTCTCCGCCCTTCAACGATGATGAACACGAAAAAGCGTGGCTTATCACAGTGGCTTCAAACAAGTGCAGGGATATGCTTCGTTCACGGAAGCGGCACTGCGCCGAAAGTGAAGATATACTGCGGAATTATCCTGCTGACAGCGATGACAGGGGAGTTTTTGAAGCGCTGACGGAAGTGCCTGAGAAATTCCGCATAGTCCTGACACTCCATTATGTTGAGGGGTACAAAGTGGACGAGATAGCGAAAATGCTGGGCAGGACCTCATCGGCGGTGAAAATGCGCCTTGCAAAGGGGCGGAAGCTGTTAGAGGAAAAATTAAAATAAAACCAATTGTAGGGGCTGCCTTTGGCAGTCCTCAAATGAGAGTTAGATGCAAAGTTTATTCTGTTGCCGCAAGGACGCCCAAAGGGCGCCCCTACAAAATTATGTAGGGAACAGCACCCTCGCAGTTCTACGATCAAGCCAATGAGAACAGGCCACACACGGGCGGATGATATCCGCCCCTACAAATGGCTGCCGCAAATTTTATTGAAACCTTCGGGAGGGCGAGGGCGCCCTCCCCTACAGAATTGTCGGCGATCCGAAAATAACCGACGAAAGGAGCAATAATTATGATGGAAAAGAAAATAAGATCATCCGCTGAGAAAATAACCATGCCCGATGAGCTGAGAGAGCGTATTCTCGACAAATGCGCCGAGATGGAAAAGTCTGAACGAAGCGGGAACGGCACATACACCGACCACGTTTTCACAGTCGAAAGGGCACAGCCTCACCGCATCCGCAGAGTTGTCAGCGGTCTCGCCGCCTGTGCAGTTCTTGCAGGAGGTCTGGGCGCTACGGGAGTTTTCCTCCACAGGCAGGGAAGCGGCAATATCGCTTCGGAAGTTGCGCAGGAGGCTTGTTATGTGCTTTGTCCTTTCGGTGACTTCACACAGCGTGATTATGTTTTTTGTGCGGCTGATGAAAATGATGAAGTTCATGAGTATGAGAACAACGCTGAACTGGCGGATCTCCTCAATAAATTCAACTGGGTCGAGGAAACTGAACCCTTTGCGGCGGAAGAAGATCCGGAAGTTTACATGGTGACATGGCAGGATGAGGAGAATCATTACCATCTGATTATCAGCAGTGACGGCATTGCGGAATGGAAGGCTTACCCGAACTCTTTTTCCAGAGAAGCAGGCCATGAGGATGAACCGATCGAGCCCGTATTTACCAGATATTACAGCATTGACTTCAACGAGTTCGACAGCAGAGTCCGTGAGATACTCGGCGCTGAGACCGTTGATGAACCGATCGAGCAGACAGAAGAAGCAATACAGGCAATAACCGACGATATGACGCAGAAAATGACACTTGCCGCTTACGATGAGAGCTATAATGCCGTCCTGTCAACCTACGGCGATATCGTTTCCGTTTCCGATGAGGGCACACAGCACGATCTTGATATACAGCGTCAGGATATGACAGATGCCATGATGTACGGCCTGGCTGACTGGATGCTTCATAATTCCGATATATACACAGATTCAATGAGCGGAAAAGTCCTCTTTGAAGTGTCAGTAGAGCAGGGCGACAATGGCGTTGCATCGTTCACATTCTTTGAGGAAGGCTTCTACTCCTATGCTGTTACAAATGAGGACGGCACAGTGAATGGTTATATCTTCAATGGCGACTGCAACGAAGCGCTTGACATTCTTGAATCTGCTATGGACACCGAGAAAAAGCATACCGAGGACAATCCTGCTTATTATCTGCCGGGATTCAACTTCGAGAAACTGGGAATAGGCGGAGATATG
>CADBAC010000440.1 GCA_902792495.1 Ruminococcus flavefaciens
TGAGGATCTTTCGTTCTTTGATGAAGCTCTGGCAATTGAGAAGCTGATAAAATATTACGGCATGACTCAGGAGGACGCCGCCGCAAAGCTTGGAAAGGCGCAAAGTACCATTGCAAACAAGCTTCGTTTATTGCGTCTCACTGACGATGAGAGGAAGCTGATCGTTCAGTTTGAACTAACCGAGCGTCATGCCCGTGCGCTTCTGAAGCTTGGCAGTGCAGAGGACAGGCTAAACATTCTTGAAAAGGTTGTACATAACAAGCTGAATGTAGAGCGTACCGAAAAGCTTATCGAGGATTATATCGGAAGTCAGAAGGAGAAAAACAGCTATAAGAAGCGGTCTGCGGTGTTTCAGAATGTAAAAATATTTGTTAACACTATAAATAAAGCTGTTCAGACAATGCAAGCGGCAGGTATTTCTGCGGATTCTAAGAAGATACAGAATGAGAATTACATAGAATACAGGGTTCGGATTCCTATCCAGAAGAAGAATTCTTAAAAAATGTTTCACGTGGAACAATGGTTTCACGTGATTTTTTTGTTTCATGTGAAACAATTTCAAATTTCTGCGAATTTTTTGCAGTATAGATATTTACATTCATCTGCAAAAGTGCTATAATAATATAAGACTCTATTGAAAGGAAGATGATATGGGAACGATTTACGCTGTTGCCAACCAGAAGGGCGGTGTGGGAAAGACCACCACGGTCATTAATATCGCCGCATATCTTGGTTCAAGAGGTCTCAGAGTGCTGTGTATCGACTCTGACCCTCAGGGAAATACTACAACAGGTTTTGGTATAAAGAAAAAATCAGTCAGCAGTTCTACCTACGACGTTCTCACGGGCAAGACTCGCATTCAGGATGCAATTATCCCTACCGAGTACGAAAACGTGTCAATAGTTCCTGCTACGGAATCTCTCGCAGGCTGTGAGATCGAGCTTGCAGGCTATGAGAACAGGGTAAACAGGCTTAAAATGCAGATCCTCAGCGCTAAGGATCAGTTTGAATATATATTCATCGATTGTCCTCCTGCACTTGGTACTATCACTATCAACAGCCTTGTGGCTTGTGATAAGGTGTTTGTGCCGATGCTTGCGGAGTTCTACGCTTTGGAAGGACTTTCACAGCTGGTGAATACAGTTAAAATTGTTAAAAATAACTACAATCCTTCACTGGAGATAGGCGGTATACTCTTTACAATGTTCGATGGCAGACTAAATGTCGCTAACGATGTTGTGGCAGAGGTGGAAAAATATTTCCCGAACAAGGTGTTCAAGGCCAAGATCCCGAGAAATGCTGGGCGAACCCCTTGAACTTCCGCAGAAAAAGCGCAGAGGAATCTTCACTTTCAATAAAAAAAAGGGAAAGGAGTAATTCGGATCTCCGAATAGAACTGTTATGGGTAAAAGTAGCTTAGGTTCAGGTCTCGATTTCCTTTTCAGCGATAATACCAGCGAAGTGCAGGTGAAGAAGACTCTCAGGACCTCCGAAATCGAGCCGAATCGTGACCAGCCGAGAAAGGTTTTCAGCGATGAGGCGATACAGGCTCTGGCTGATTCTATCCGTGAACACGGTATGCTCCAGCCTATTCTTGTGCGTCCTATCGGCGGCGGCTATCAGATAGTCGCAGGCGAGAGAAGATGGCGTGCGGCACGTATGCTTGGTCTGGACGAAGTTCCTGTCAATATACGTGAGCTTTCGGACCTTGAGACAATGCAGATCGCCATTATCGAGAATCTTCAGCGTGAGAACCTCAACCCCGTTGAAGAAGCGGCAGGATATAACGATCTCATTGAGAAATACGGCATGACACAGGAAAAAGTCGCAAAAATGGTGGGACGTTCCAGAAGTGCCGTTGCAAATGCAGTCAGGATCCTCGCTCTCCCCGAAAGAGTGCTCAAAATGGTGGAAAACGGTGATATATCCGCAGGCCACGCCCGTGCGCTCCTGGGATTTGAAGATGAGGAAATGCTCATTGCCACTGCATTGAAAGCAGCAGACGGCGGACTTACTGTTCGTCAGGTAGAAAAGGCTGCACAGAGGTCAACTGAAGAAGAGAAGGAGACACCTCCTTCAAATAAAAAAATTGACAATTACTTTGTGGAAATGGAGCTTTCGCTTCACGAAAAGCTTGGCCGCAAGGTAAAAGTTGATTACGGCAAGAATAAGGGTGCGCTTATTCTTGAATTTTACGATAAAGAAGACCTTGCGGCGCTTGCAGAAAAGCTCGCAAAGGATGAATAAGGAGAATTATAAAAATGATCGACATTAAACTTATCAGAACCAATCCAGAGTTAGTTAAAGAAAATATCAAAAAGAAGTTTCAGGATGAAAAGCTGGAACTGGTTGACAAGGTAGTTGCTCTCGACGAAGAGTACAGAAAGACCAAGACAGAGTGCGACAGCCTCCGTAATGTCCGCAAGGTAAGAAGCAAGGAGATCGGCGGTCTTATGGCTAAGGGCCTCAAGGAGGAAGCTGAGAAGGCAAAGAAGGAAGTTGCTGAGTTCGGTGAGAAGCTGACTGCTATGGAGGAACTTGAAACTAAGCTTGAGGGCGAGATCAAGGAGATAATGATGGTTATTCCTAACATTATCGACGACAGCGTTCCGATAGGCAAGGACGACAGCGAGAATGTGGAAGTTGAGAGGTTCGGCGAGCCTGCTGTACCTGATTTCGAGGTTCCTTACCACGTTGATATCATGGAAAAGGTCAACGGTATCGATATCGACAGCGCAAGAAGCACCAGCGGTAACGGATTCTACTACCTCAAGGGAGATATCGCTCAGCTCCAGAGCTGTATCCTTTCTTACGCAAGAGACTTCATGATCGATAAGGGCTTTACATACTACATTCCGCCATTCATGATCAGAAGCGCAGTTGTTACAGGCGTTATGAGCTTTGACGATATGGCTAACATGATGTATAAGATCGAGGGCGAGGACCTTTACCTTATCGGTACTTCCGAGCATTCTATGATCGGTAAATTCATCGATACTATCCTTCCTGAGACTGATCTTCCTCAGACTCTCACAAGCTACTCTCCATGTTTCCGTAAGGAGGTAGGTTCAAAGGGTATCGAGGAGCGTGGTGTATATCGTATACATCAGTTCGAGAAGCAGGAAATGGTCGTTGTATGTAAGCCTGAGGAGTCTATGGACTGGTTCCACAAGCTTTACAGCTACACAGTTGAGTTCTTCCGCACACTTGATATCCCTGTACGTACACTTGAGTGCTGTTCAGGAGATCTTGCTGACCTGAAGGTAAAGTCTATCGACGTTGAGGCATGGTCACCACGTCAGAAGAAGTACTTCGAGGTAGGAAGCTGTTCAAACCTCGGCGATGCACAGGCAAGACGTCTCGGCATCAGAGTAAAGACAGATGACGGCAACAAGTACTTC
>CADBAC010000441.1 GCA_902792495.1 Ruminococcus flavefaciens
AAAAAAGCTGATGTTTTTCTAAAATATGCGGGCGAGCGGAACTCGCCCCTACATAATTCAACGTAAAATAGCCGATTTGTAGGGGTGCTTTCCGAGCGCCCTTGATATAACCGATCTCAAAAATGACTTTTATGACAAACTGAAAGGACGGCACTAAGCCGTCCTTGTATTTTGCAGGTCATTCAGGCATTTTTCCGAAAAGCAGCTGTAAAAACCAGTAGCTTGATGCAGGCATTCCCTTGCGGCTCTGCGAAATAAACAGCATAAGCATTCCTATTGCAAAAGCAACAGCGATCACAGCCAGCGCTATCGGTATCTTCACAAGATACTTATCACGCTTTTTCATGCTTACTATTATCGTTGCAATTCCAAGTACGCCTCCCTCAACGCAGAAGCAGAAAAAGCTTGCTGCCAGTGCGATAACGGACATTACTATAATCGGTATACTGAATTTTTTCTCATTCATTTCAATCACGCTCCCATAATGTGTATTCTTTGTTGTTCTTCTCATCATAAATGAAGAAACGGTCTATTTCTGCCTCATTTACATTGAAGACATCTATCTTTCTGTCCATACTGTCATAAGTCTCAAAGGCCGCAAAAGAGTTGATCTTCCTTTGCATAAGTGATACTCCGAAGCCTTCTTTCTTTGATGCGTCAAAGTCCTTGTCAATGCCCATATGCTTGCCGTTTTCATCGCTCAGAATCGGCATAAGGTAATCCTCAGTAGCGGCATAGTCCTTCAGTATCAGCGTTAAATCGCCGTTTTCATCTACTTCCGCTCTGACGTCCTCACCTATTGACATCTGCAAAACGTCCATAGGTCCGAGAGTGTTTACCATATAAAGCAACGCAAATATTCCGATCCCCAGAACAACGGCAAGGGAAATAAGTCCAACCGTTATTTTTTCTATGCGCATACGCTTCCTGATGCGCTTCATGACATTTACATCAGTTTCAGCTTTGACACTGATATGCTTTCCCATTTTTTCAAGCTCTGCCCTGCACTCACTGCAATGTGCGATATGCTCGGCCACAAGCTTTCTGCTTTCCTCTGTGCAGACCTCATCTGCATAAAGCGGAAGCAGGTCTTTTACTATTTCACAATTCTTACTCATTTCTGTTCCTCCAGTTCATCTATTATTTTAAGCTTTGCCCTATGGAATGTCACTCTCGCCCAGCTTTCGGTCTTTCCGAAAATATCGCCTATCTGACGAAAGGAAAGTTCGCTGAAAACTCTCAGTGAGAATACCTCTTTGTGAGGTTCGCCCATAGTGTGCAGTATGCGGTGAATGGCCATAGACTGCTGTTTATCTTCAAGTCCCTCCTCAATGGAAACACCGCTGTCAGCAACAGTTTCGGGGATCTCCTCCCCTGTGAATCTGTTCTGCTTCTTCTTGCCTGTGAATATAAGATTCTTCGCTATCTGACACAGCCACACTCGTATGTCGCAGTCGCCATTGAATTTATCTATTGCTTTCATTGCTTTGAAGAATGTCTCCTGTGTCACCTCCTCCGCAGCAGATTCATCCGCTGTAAGAGAACGTGCAAAGAGGTACACATCATGAAAATAATTCTTATACAGTTCCTCTATTTGCTCCATTATTTCACTGCCTTTCTTTTAAGCTGGTCAACCGCTTTCATATATAAGACTCCGCTGAAATGAAAACGTTACAGAAATTTTCAAAAAAATTTTCAGAAAAAAATAATCGGGGAAACAGCCATGTTTTTAACTGCTTCCCCGATGTTTATTACACTCTCTTATGTTCCTGTTATTCCGGAAGTGACACTGTAAGCCCGATCATATAATTCTGTATCGCAAGGGCATCTTTGTTTGTTACACCGTCACCGCCGCCTGTTACGTCAGCATTTTTCTTTCCATTCTCCGTAAGGCTGAAGCTGTCGGGAGATGAGACCGACTGCATTATCAGCACTGAATCCGCCATATTCACATCGCCGTCAACATTTGCGTCGCCGTAAACTCTTTCTTCTACGGTCAGAGCTTCAAACTTCAATCCGTGCTCTTTTGCGGCCTTTTCAGCTTCTGAGCCTTCATAGCCGATGATAGTGCATTCTGTGCCAAATGCATCCGGACCACGGAAATATGTGCCGCCTGTAGGATCGAAGTCAAATACACGGAAATTACAGCTGTCTATCTTCGTATCAGGCGACATGAACGTTATTGCCTCAATACTTGAGTATGCG
>CADBAC010000442.1 GCA_902792495.1 Ruminococcus flavefaciens
AATCCGCCGACGGGCTGTCGCCCTTCAAGGATTTTTAACGCAGTCACCGGCAAAATTTGACGAAAAGACGTGCATGAATCCCTATGTGGACAGGTTCTAAATGCGAAAGCGGTACGTTCTGTACCGCTTTTCTGTTTGTTCAATAAGGTGATATTGTTTTATATATTTGTGGGCGAGCGGAACTCGCCCCTACATTACTCAATGAAAAATAACCGATTGTAGGGGCTGGCGTCCTCGACAGCCCATTATTTTACAATGATACATAACTTGTTCTTATACCGCAACAGTTTTGGTTATCATGATCTCGCCGTTGGATGTGTCCACTCTGACGCTGTCCCCTTTTGCCACTTCCCTGTTCACTATCATCTGTGCAAGCTTGTTCTCGATCATATCGGTTATGCGTCTGCGTATGGGACGTGCGCCGTATCGGTCGGTATCCTTAGTACGTGAAAATACCTCTACTGTCTTTTCCGAATACTCCACGTTTATGCCTATGCTTTCACTCCGCCGTTTCAGATCGCTGAGAAGATTGCGTGTGATGCCGAGAAGGTCGCAGCTGTTCAGTTTTCCGAATACGGCTATCTCGTCGATACGGTTTATGAATTCGGGAGAAAAATACTCACGGATACGGTCTGTAACTCGTTCGTTTACCGTTGCATCGCTGCTTCCGAATCCCATTGAAGTATTGCCCGTGACAAGGTCGGCGCCGATGTTGGAGGTCATGATGATGAAGCAGCTGCGGAAGCTGATTTTGTGCATTTCCGAATCTGTCACCATGCCCTCGTCCAGTATCTGCAAAAGGATATTCAGCACTTCCGTATCGGCTTTTTCTATTTCATCAAACAGCACCAGCGAGTATGGATGACGGCGGACCTGTTCGCAGAGATTGCTTTGTCCCTCGCTGTAGCCTGCATATCCGGGAGGTGCACCTATCAGCTTGGTTATGCTGCTTTTCTCCATAAATTCGGACATATCTATCCTGATGAAACTTCCGCTGCTGCCGAATGCCGCTTCTGCCAGCGCCTTTGCGAGTTCGGTCTTGCCGACACCGGTAGGCCCCGCAAACATAAATGAAGCGGCAGGGCGGCGGCTGTCTTTCAGTCCCGAGTCGGAGCGGTAAACTGCTTCCGCCACTTTGCGGATAATATCCCTGTGGCCTGTTATCCGCTGTGTGAGCTGCTTCTCGATATTGACTGCACGGCGGTCGGAAAATGCGGTGATACTGCTTTCGGGGATCCCTGTTTTCAGGGAGATCACACGGGCGATATCTTCACAGCTGAGTTCGTACTTCTTGCATTTGCCTCTGTTTCGGATAGCAGCGGCGGCACAGGCTTCGTCCAGGATGTCTATGGCTTTGTCGGGGAGAAAGCGGTCGTTGATAAATCGTGCAGAAGTGCGGACCGAGAATTCTGCCGCTTCACTGCTGATACTTACGTTGTGATATTTCTCATAGCCTGAACGGATGCCTTTTATCATTTCTATGCATTCACTGACTGAGGGTTCGTTCACTGTAACAGGCTGGAAGCGTCGCTCAAGGGCTTTGTCTTTTTCGATGGTCCTGCGGTACTCGTCGAATGTGGTTGCTCCGATTATCTGGAGCTCTCCCCTTGCAAGCTGAGGCTTCATAATGTTGGCAGCATCGATCGCTCCCTCAGCGGCGCCTGCGCCAACAATAGTGTGTATCTCATCTATGAACAGTATGATATTCCCTGCTGCTGCGGCTTCCTCGATACATCCACGAAGGCGTTCCTCAAAGTCTCCTCTGTATTTCGCTCCTGAGATAAGGGCGGTAAGGTCAAGGGAGAAAATGTACTTGTTCCTCAGTACATCGGGAACATCGCCGCTCATGAAAAGTTCGGCTATGCCTTCGACAATTGCGGTCTTGCCCACTCCTGCTTCGCCAATGAGACAGGGATTATTCTTTGTTCTTCTTGAAAGGGTCTGGAGGACTCGCTGTACTTCCGATTCTCTGCCTATCAGCGGATCACTTTTGCCTTGCTGAGATATATCGGTGATGTGCTTGCCGTAACGGAAAAGCTCGGGAAGCTGTGACCTTTTCGGTGCACATGGGTCATCTTCGATGGTGTAAGTCATGTCCAGGCTTTCGCATATCCCACGGATGTCACCGCCTGCATTTACTATCAGCTTTCGGGCACTGCAAGAGGAGTCGTTTATCATTGCGGACAG
>CADBAC010000443.1 GCA_902792495.1 Ruminococcus flavefaciens
AATTCCGCAGGCATACTATCGTATGTCAAGGGATTTCTGTGCAAGATGACGGAAAATATGTCCGCAGATTCAGTGCAAAGCCGTCAGGCGGGCTTTGTGTGGTGTTGCCTTTATGTAGGGGAGCCCGCCCTCCCGACGTCGAAACATAATTGCTCATTTCGGGATGGCGAGGCGCCCTCACCTACAGATTCAATTCACTCGCAGGTGAATACCACTTCACCTTTGGAAATAGTTTTCAGCACCTTTCCTGTCAGTTCCATACCCTTGAACACGGTATTATGCGACTTTGAATGGAGCTTTTCAGGCTCGACTGTCCACTTGCGGTCAATATCAGCGATCACCAGATCGGCAGTGCTTCCTGCTTTAATTGAAGGGATATCAAGTCCCAGTATCTTTCTCGGATTCACGCACATCAGCTCCACCACTTTGTTAAGGCTTATTTCGCCTGTGTGATAGAGGGCAGTGAGAGTTGCCGCAAGTGATGTTTCAAGTCCCACAACACCGTTGGGCGCTGTCTCGAAATCGGCTTTTTCATAAGCGGCATGGGGAGCGTGGTCGGTGATGATACAATCGATAGTGCCATCCTTGATAGCCGCCTTGATAGCCTCAACGTCCTCGGGAGTTCTCAGCGGCGGATTCATACGGTAATCAGCATCTCTCTTTTCGAGAAGCTTATCGGTCAGCATGAAGTAATGGGGCGCTGTTTCGCAGGTCACCTTTACTCCCTGAGACTTTGCAAATCTTATCATAGCCGCACTGCCCTTTGTGGAAACGTGGCAGATATGGATGCGTGCATCAACTGAAGAAGCAAGTATCATCTCACGGGCTGTTATGTAGTCCTCGGATGCTCTGTCCATTCCCTTGACGCCAAGCTTCCGGGAGGTCTCACCCTTGTTCATGATACCGCCGTTTATAATGCTCAGGTCTTCACAGTGGGATGCCACGAGAAGTCCGTTTTCATTGGAGAGCTCCAGTGCCTTTCGCATCATTTCGGCATTTTCGACAGGTCTGCCGTCGTCGGAGATACAAATGCATCCTGCATCCTTGAGGGCTTCAAAGTCGCAGAGACCGTTTCCGCTCATGCCGTTGGTGATACAGCCTACGGGATATACCTCGACTCCTGTTCCCTTTGCCTTGTCGATGATATATCTGATAGTTTCGGGATTATCGCAGGGGGGCTTGGTATTCGGCATAGCCAGCACTCCTGTTACTCCGCCTGCCAGTGCCGCAGCACAGCCTGTGAGTATATCCTCCTTGTACTCCAGTCCCGGGTCACGGAAATGAACGTGCATATCAAAGAGAGAAGGCATGAGTACAAGTCCTGTACCGTCTATCACAGTATCTGCGGTATCTGTTATCCCCTCGGATACTTCTGCGATCTTTCCTTCGCTGATAAGAACGTCTGTGACCATGTCTGTATCGGTATCAACTGCACGGATGTTTCTGATAAGTATTGATGACATATTGACCTCGCTTTCAGTAGATGGATACGCTGTCCGAGCCGTCGGTCTCGGTTACTGATACCCTGACCTTTTCGCTGTGGGAAGTGGGAAGATTCTTTCCTACATAATCGGGACGTATGGGAAGTTCTCTGTGGCCTCTGTCCACAAGAACGGCAAGCTGTATAGTTCTCGGCCTGCCACGCTTGATAAGTGCGTCCAGAGCGGCACGGGCACTTCGTCCCGTAAACAGGACATCGTCCACAAGAACAACGTCTCTGTCAGTGATATCGAACGGAATATTGGTCCTTTCATCGTGGTCCGAGGAAGTCCTGTCATCCCTGTACGGGGTGATATCGAGAGTTCCGAACGGGACCTCTGTCTTTTCCAGCTCGGAAAGCTTGTCCGCAATCCTTCTGCCGATGGGAACACCTCTTGAATAGATGCCCACAATAACCAGACTGTCAGTACCCTTGTTCCTTTCGATGATCTCATAGGAGATACGGGCGATGGCACGGCTCATAGCCTTTTCGTCCATGATTATGCGTTTTTCTTCCACCTGATCAGCTCCTTAATATACGAAAAATACCCGCCTGCGGTCTGCAAACGGGTACACTTATAGCTATAGTTATAGTTACAATCGAGCTAACCGCCTTGCCAACCTCACAGGATCGAATTAAAGGGTAGTTTTCAAAGATCGTTACTATTATATCACATATGAACTTGTATGTCAAGGGAAAATCAA
>CADBAC010000444.1 GCA_902792495.1 Ruminococcus flavefaciens
TTGTATAGAAATTCCGCAGGCATACTATCGTATGTCAAGGGATTTCTGTGCAAGATGGCGGAAAATATGTCCGCAGATTCAGTGCAAAGCCGTCAGGCGGGCTTTGTGCGGTGTTGCCTAAAGCAGAATGCCCCGTGACCGCAGTCACAGGGCATTCTTTTATAGGAAGTGGTGAAAACGTCTTTATCAGCTCTGCTCGCTGAGAAGGATGGAAACCTTGCTGTTTATAAGCTCTGCAGTCTCATCAACGGACTTCTCCTTCTTGAAATAAGCTTGTATGCAGTCTGTGATGATCTCGTCTATCTCATCAGTGAATACAAGTTCGGTCGAATCAATCCTTCTCGTCAGCTGTGAGAGGATCGATCTTTATTTCCTTGCCGTTTATATAGAATGAGTCATCTATTACGTGTTCTTCGCCGTCTTCATCGGTATAGGTCCTCGGCTTTTCGGCATTTTCCACCTTTTTGTCAAATGCACTTTTCAGTGCAGGGAAGCCGTAGCTGTTGTTTTCGTAGCTTTCTTCCTTGAAAGCTCCCTTGATGAATTCCCAGCATTCCTGCTTGCTGGATGAACTTTCAAGGATGGAGTATGTATTGGAAAGTGAAAGTTTTCCGCCTTTTCCGTCAGCAGTCGGAACACCTACCAGAGTGATATCATCATCGAACATACCCTGCTTAGCCAGCTTGTAGTCACGGAAATCGCTGAGGTAAAGATCGTAAATGAGTGCTTTCTCGTCCTTGTACTTAGTCTGTGAATCCTGGAAATAATCGCTGATCTCCTCTTCCGAAGCTGTGTTGTACCAGTCCATAAGCTCGTCGTCATCCTTGAACTGTGTACAGAATTCAAGTATCTCCTTGAACTCATCGGTATTGAAGTTGCAGGTTCCCTTATCGTAGTCTATGCAGTTGCCGAGAGCATTTCTCAGAGTGTAGAAAGCGCCTGCTCTTGTTGTCATTTCAGTAAGTTCGGTATCCTCAGGCATTTTTTCGTATGTATCTTTCAGTTCCCCGAAGGTCCAGTTTTCCTTGTCGAAGAACTTCTTCTTGACAGCCATAGTTTCTATGTTGAATGTTGCAGGGAGCGAGATAAGTTTTCCGTTTACTTCGCAGGCAGAAAGCACATTCGGCATGAGGTCGTCTCTTGAGAGGTCGCTGTCAGAGTCGAGGAAAGTTCCCATATCTGCGAAAACTCCCTTGCTTGCAAGAGAAAGCTGAATTGAATTGCCGTAGCTGATGACCATATCAGGAGCTTTTCCTGCAACGATATCCATTTTCAGCTGCTTAGCGGCTGAATTTGTCAACTTGCCTGCTTCTTCATCGTACTCATTGTACTTGTCGTAGTTCACTGTCTTGATACGTATATCATCGTGAGACTTGTTGAACTTCTTTACACTTTCGCTGACAGTGCCGTCATCGAAAAGCATTGCAAGAGTGATGACCTTTGTGTTTTCAAACTCAGATGAGTCACGCTTTGTCAGGCGTGAGAATTCGCTGTCCTCGCTGTTATAGATGATGAATTCGCCGTTCTCCAGCGGGATGACGCTTCTGCCGTAGTTATTGGTAACATCGGAATCTGTCCAGTTGATTATCTCGGTGCAGCTGCCGTCAGCCTTTACACCGTAAAGGCCATCGGGCTTCAGTGCTTCGGTATCCATATACTTCAGCTTTATGCCCTTGACTGTATAACCGCAGAGAACAGTCTTGCCGTCAGCGGTCTCGGAACCGCCCATTATCCAGTTGAATCCTCCGATATCGACATCATCGATTATCTTGCCGTCTGCATCTACAGCAATGCCCTTTGAGTTTTCGCCTGAGAATGTGAGGAGGAACTTATCCTTGCCGAATGGCAGGAATGAGTCAAAATAAGAATCGCTGCCTGCATGATCTTCTATATTTTCAATGTTGCTTTCAGCTATGATATTTCCGTCGCCGCCAACGTGACAGAACTTGTATGTAGTAGTTCTCGCCTCGTCCATAGCTTCAAAATCAAATTTTTCATAGTCGAAGTCAGGATCGTCATAATCAGGCACTTCAAAGTCGCCGTAGTCATTTATTGCAGCAACAACATATGCTGAACCGTCAGCACCTGCAACTGTATGGAAAAAGCTTTCAGTATTCTCAGCAATGCCAAGATCAACTTCCTTGAATTCAGCAAAGTCGAGATCTGTCACAAAGAGTTTGGATACCTTCTCGTTTTCTTTGGTTGCAGCGACGTAGACCTTCTTGCTTTCGGGAGAGTATGCTATATCAGAGACATAGCTGAATTTCTGACTGCATTCCAGCGGTTCAGCCTTGTATGAATTCTGGAGAAGTTCCTTTGCAGCCGAAGATTCGGTTGTTTTCTTGCTTCCGCATGAAACGGCATTTCCGCATATCATGGCCAACGCCATAGTCAAAGCAGTGAATCTTGTGATGTTGTTTGTTTTCATTGTAGTTTCCTTTCTGGTCTTCAGGCATTTTCAGCCGAATTTTTTCTGCGTTTTGTTATGATACGGTCGATCAGTTCCGCCGTTCTTATTTTTAGCTCAGCCTTGCTTCTGCTGTACAGGCGGATAAGCCTGAATGCCAGCCACGCAAGGGTAAGGACGGGGATCGCCGTGAGAAGCCTTCTTGCGGCATAAAGCCACGAAAGCTTATATTCTGTCATTCTTGAGGCATTCTCCCAGAACGGCAGTTTTATGCCGTCGTCGTGTATGACGCTTTCGGATATCTTTCTAAATGCCTTTACTCTTTTTGACGGGGTATATCTGTCGGTATTTGAAACTATCCTTACACTGCCCTTGTAGGCTGTGCCGAATACATCTTCTATTGTTTTGGAGGCGAAATTCTCCACAGGCTGAGGCAGTACACATTCATAGCTGGTAATGTCCCTGAATGAGGGAGCGCCGTTTTCGGCAGACTTTGAACTGCCATTCATTGCCATGGCAGATGCAGTGTCATAGCTTACATAAGCCCTCATAACGTCGCCCATGCACTTCTTTGAAGCCTTATCGGTCGGAGCAGCGACAACTCCCGATATATAGCACTTTACACCGTTTATGTAGATATTCTTGCCTGCGATATCGTCCGAGCCGTATATCTCCCATGCCAGCTGACGGTCGATGACCACGCCGTCCTGCATGGTGTCTTCTTCCGAGAAGTAAGCACCGCTTATCAGGTCGAAGCTGTGGAAGTAGAAGAAATCTCCGCCCACCGCTGTAACGGCCGCATCAGCACGGCGGCTTGTGTCACATTTTATCTTAGCCGTGCCCACATCCGCAGAGTATGCGTCAGTGAACAGCTTCATTCCGCTTTCGGTATCATATGAGGCATTTTTCAGAGCGGTCATTATCTGACCACGCACCGAACGTATCCTTGAAGTATCGAATCCCGAATCATCGTCGAAGAAGCTGCTGACCTGCCAGTATCTTTCGCTGCTGTCGCCCTGCCATTTTCCGGCGGTGAAGTTGTACTTCTGCTTTGCGGCCGAATGAGGACCTGCGGCAGAGAGAATGAGTATACCGGCGATTGCGGCAGCATTGACAGCAGGGATGATGAGCTTTTTCAGTTTGATTTTTTTCATAGGCCCACCGCCTTATTTATCCTTGATGCGGACCTGGTCGCCTGCTGAAACAGGTTTGCTTGCGTTGGTGATAACGTATGTACCCTGACTGATATCGCCCTCAACGGCGCTTGTAGCCTCGTCGGATGCCTTTACATCCACGTTTACTCTTTCGGCGTAGTA
>CADBAC010000445.1 GCA_902792495.1 Ruminococcus flavefaciens
CAGACATCCACGGCATTCCGCCGCTTCCTCGCCTGTGCATATCTTATTATCGTAGAGGTCATACTTCTTCCTCACCTTCACGGGAGAAAGATTGGGCATGACTACATTGCAGCCCGTCATAAGTCCAAGTTCTCTGCCATTCGGAGCGATAGTTCCCAGCGCTGTAGTTGCAGGGAGAAGCACCTTCGGGAAGAGAAGACGGAGTATGCCCAGCAGTCTCAGTGTAAGCTGTAATGTACCGCCTTCGGTATCGGCAAATTCGGTGTTATGATGGGGCACAAAAGGGCCTATGCCTATCATCTGAGGCTGGAGTGACTGCAAGAATCTTATATCATAAAGCAGGCTGTCCGTGGTCTGATATGGAGCGCCTACCATAAATCCCGAACCCACCTGATAGCCCAGTTCCTTTAAATGGAAAAGGCAATCCTTGCGGTTCTGAAGACTCATTTCCGACGGGTGAAGCTTCTCGTAAAGCTTCGGGTCTGCGGCTTCGTGACGGAGCAGATAACGGTCAGCACCTGCTTCTCTCAGGCGCTTGTAGCTTTCGTATGAGCGCTCGCCGAGGGAAAGAGTAATGGCACAGTCAGGGTATTTCTCATGTATCTCCGATACCACAGAGCAGAGAAAATCGTCGGTGAAGAAGCTGTCCTCGCCGCCCTGCATGACAAATGTGCGGAATCCCAGTTCATAGCCGTTTTCACAGCATGACATTATGTCCTCACGGCTGAGACGGTAGCGCTCGGCTTCCTTGTTGCTTCGGCGTATACCGCAGTAGCGGCAGTCGTTCTTGCAGTAGGACGAAACTTCGATAAGTCCACGGAGAAACACCTTTTTGCCGTAGTGCTTCTGACGCACCTCGTCCGCTCTCTGCCTGAGAAGTTCAGCCGCATCCTTGTCATCGGTCTCGATAAGGGCACGGAGTTCGTCGTCGGAGAGGAATTCCCCACGATAGAGTTTTTCAACTATTTCGATCATATCAGCCGCCCAGCCTTATCATTTCGTCTATGCACTTTCTTGCATCTGTGATAAGCTGATCGTCCATAAGTATCTCAAATGCCTCGCCGTTATCCATGCCGAGAAGTGAATTGTAAACATCGGGGAGAGTGGTCAGCTTCATATTTCTGCACACGATATCCTTTGTAACAGGCCAGAATTTCTTATCAGGGCACTCATACTGCAAATGCTCTGAGATAGAAGTTTCTGTACCGATGATGAATTCCTTGTGGTCGGACTTCTTAGCGTAATCCATGATACCGCTTGTAGAGCCCACATAGTCAGCAAGCTCAACTACAGCAGGCACACATTCAGGATGTACAAGGAAGAGAGCATCGGGATGTTCTTCCTTTGCCTTTTTCACTTCCTTAGCAGTTATAGCCGCATGAGTAGGACATCCGCCGTGAAGGAGTTTTATATCCTTTTCGGGGCACTGCTTCTGTACCCATGAACCAAGATTGCAGTCAGGGATGAAGAGAAGCTTGTCGCTGTCGAGAGCCTTGACTATCCTGAGAGCGCTTGATGAAGTAACACACACATCGCAGACAGTTTTCAGTGAAGCGGTGGTGTTGATGTAAGCAACAACAGTGCGGTCAGGGTCCTGAGCCTTTATCTGAGAGATGAGTTCTCTGTCCATCTGCTCAGCCATAGGACATCCTGCATTTTTATTGGCAAGGAACACACGCTTCTGAGGGGAGAGCATCTTGGCAGTTTCAGCCATGAAGTGTACTCCGCAGAAGAGGATATTATCAGCATCTGTCTTTGTGGCATCTACACTGAGTTTGTAGCTGTCACCTGTAAAGTCGGCTATTTCCACTATCTCACGAGCCTGATAGCTGTGGGCGAGTATAGCGGTGTTTGTCTCTTTTTTGAGCTTTATTATCTTGTCCTGTAATTCACGAACAGTCATTGCATTTCATCCTTTCATAGCGGCACATATTTACAATAAGCCTATTATATTGATTATATCACATTCTTTCGGTAAATGCAAGCCATCCGCCCGTCCTTTTTAATGCGCAATTATGGTGTCTGCTAATTGATTTGTAGGGGCCGCCTTTGGCGGTCCTCGGATTTATCAAATGATGATTAGAATACTGTAGGGGCGCACAGTGTGCGCCCTCGGGGAAACACCATAATCGTTTGTCGAGAACGTTTTTTGTAGGGGCGGATATCATCCGCCC
>CADBAC010000446.1 GCA_902792495.1 Ruminococcus flavefaciens
AACTTGTTCAGCGCTGCCGAGGGGATAAAGTCCGGGACATAGCCGTCCTCGGCAAAATCGTCCTCATAGCGTTCCTTGTCCTCATCGGAAAGATCATCGTAGGTGATACCTTCTTCAAGAAACTTCGTCTTTACTTCATAGTTATAATATGGCACAAGCACATGATCGGTATGTACTGCCGTTTCGTAATCGTAGGCATAGGTCGGCACACCGTTCTCTACCTCAAAGAAATCGTAGGTGTTGCGGTCAACATCGGTTTTCGGTGTCGCTGTCAGACCGACCATAATCGCATCAAAATACTCAAAGATCGTGCGGTATTTCTTGAAAATGCTCCTGTGGCTCTCATCCGTGATAATAAGGTCGAAGTGTGCAGGAGAGAACAGCGGCACACCATCCTGTGTCTTTGTGCTGTCAATAGCATTTAGTATCGTGGGGTAAGTCGAAAACACGATACGGGCATTTCTGTCATCCTTGTTACTGCATAAGTTGCACAGCGACATATCGGGCAGATAATTCTTGAAATCGTCCTTCGCCTGCTTGACAAGAGCCGTTCTGTCAGCAAGGAAAAGAATATTCGTAACATACCCTCCGCGGCTCAGGACATCTGTCAGGCTTGAAGCCGTCCTTGTTTTGCCTGTACCGGTAGCCATGACAAGCAGAGCCTTGCGAAAGCCCTCCTCAATATGCTCACATACTGCACGGATAGCCTCTTTCTGATAATAGCGGTCCGTAATTCTGTCATCTATGGGGATAGTGCTGAGTTTCTTGTGGGTTTCACGGCGGTTCATCAGCTTTTCAAGGTCGGATTTTGTAAAGAAACCGCTTACCTTTCGCTGTGGAGAGGACATATCGTCCCAGAAGTAAGTTTCAAAGCCGTTTGAGGTAAACATCATGGGTCTGCGTCCGAATTTACGCTCCAAGCAATCGGCATAAAGTACCGCCTGTTTTCTGCCGATATTGGGGTCTTTGCTTGTTCGTTTTGCGTCAATAACAGCAAGGGGCAGACCATCACGACCAAACAGCACATAGTCACAGTAGCCTTTCTGTCCGAAAACACCGTTCATATCGCCCACTTCGTATTCTTCCCAGACATCGGCATCGGTACCGCCGAACTTCCAGCCCATTGATTTCAGGTCAACATCAATGTATATCTTTCGGGTTTTGAACTCCGAGAGATTGGCGGGGGCAAAGGTGCGGCTTTCCTGCTTTTCTTCCTTTCCAGCAGTGAGGGAAGCTGACATTTCGACAATTTTATCCTGTAATGCCTTGATCTCGCTGTCCTTCTGCTCAATAAGAGACTCCTGCTCTTTTATCTTTTTGGTGTCGATAATGATCTTTTCAGTAGGTATCAGGGCAGGATCAAAGTGCCGTTCCTGATAGTCCGAGCCATAGCAATAGTCCAACCATTCGATGAATTCAAACAGGCTTTCAAGAGCAAGCAGAGCATCAGCGTTATTTACAACCCTCTCCGTATGTACTGAAAGGTTGCCGAGCTTGATAATAAAGGGCAGCTTTCCCCATGTCCGGTTATCGAGGGCAAAACGAAATGACGGCTCATGGATCAGCGATTGCAGATTTTCCTTATAGGGCATACTGATCGTGTTATCGGCGGAATACACCCATTTGACTGCAAGCTCCAGAGCCTTACGGCAGCCCACAGCACACATTGCCGGAGAGGTGGAGTAGACCTTTTCGGCTTCAACGGCAGCAGCCGAGAATAAAGTGTAATCGGGTATACTGCTCAGAAATTCAAAATTGGTCATATAATCTCACTCTCCTTATATTTTTCTTTATATTGATAACGATAAATTTCGATTTGTCGGTCTGTTCTACAAAGGCGGCGAATTGCTCTTGTAGGGCAAGGGGAGGGATAGGAACGGTTATTTTCCTTATCTCCGACAAGTTCAGAGTTTTTTGAGCGATACCCTTTACTCTTTCCTCAATCTGCCTTTGTGCATCGTTAGAAAGAATAGCACTATGCAGATAAATCGAGTTTACAACACTTGAAATAGGTTTCAGATAGGCTATATGACGCTGAAACAAGAATTTTTTATTTGTTTTTACTACCGCAGGGTGACCGTAAGAGCCAACGGTTGATAACACAATATCGCCTATTTCAATAGGAGTACGCTTGTAAAGTTCATCATAGGTTTCTTCTGATATGAATTTCTCCG
>CADBAC010000447.1 GCA_902792495.1 Ruminococcus flavefaciens
AGTCACATATCCGTCATACTCTACAGCATGGCAGGAGCAATGACCTGTCTGGCAGGAATGCTGCTGCTGAAAAGAGTGATACCTTTGAAATACCTGTGGCTTTGCAGTATACTTGGCGCTGTTCTGCATAATACGGGGCAAACTGTCATGGCAGTCATACTTATGCGTTCTGTTGCTGCGGCTGCGAATTATCCCATTCTCATTGTTACCGGATGCATTGCAGGCCTGTTTACAGGTATCTGCGCTCAGACCGTACTGAAACGTGATCCGAGAAATGCTGAAAAATCTTGATTTATCTCAGGATTTGTGATATAATGAATTATCATTATAAGAAGAGGTGATAATATGAATCCGCTTGCAGCAGTTAAAGTGATCCCACTGGTAAAGAAATTCAGCCAGAATCATCCTAAGCTGATGCCTTTCGTTCATACTGCTTTAGGTATGATCGACGAGGACAGCATCGTTGAGATCAAGATCAAAAACGCAGAGGGACGTTCTATCGTTACAAATCTGAAGATCACTAAGGAAGATATGAAACTTATCGAGGAACTCAATAAGCTGAGAAATGAATAAAACAAAGGCAGCTGCACATATGTGCAGCTGCTTGTTTTTTAATATTCGATGCCTTTTCGGGCGGTTATTCCTCTGGAGTATGGATGCTTTTCGGCTGTGACATGGCTTATGTAGTCAGCTTTTTCTATGAATATTTCGTCGGGAGAACGTCCCGTAAGAACGATCTCGGCTGTGTCTGAGAAGTCCATAATTACCCGTTCAGCCAGTTCTTTATTCAGCATGGCTTTGTTGTAAGCGTCGAGGAATTCGTCCATTATGACCACATCAGCATTGTTCTGAGATAGCAGATCTCCAATTGTTCTCAGCATATTGTCATGTTTTGCCGCAACAGCCAGTTTCTCATCAGAATTCATTTCAAAAGTAAATTTACTGCACTCCTCACAGCACATAACGGTGATACCGTCAATTCCGCTAAGGATCTTTATTTCCGAGGACGAACCGTTTTTCAAAAACTGCATGAACAGCACTTTCAGCCCTGCACCTGCCGCACGGACAGCAAGTCCCACTGCGGCTGTAGTTTTGCCTTTTCCGTCACCGTGATAAATATGAAGCATGATCATCACCTCCAAAGATAGTATACCATATATCGAGGAATAAAGCAACCGTCCACTTGACATATCTTTGTCAATGTATTATAATTGAAATGATAAATAGAAACGGAGTGTTAATATGCGTTCAATTATTTTTTTCGATATAGACGGCACCCGCGCCACTGAGGATGAACGTGCCTATATCCCCGAAAGCACCAGACAGGCTATTGCCGAGACCAGAAGAAGGGGAAACCTCACATTTGTCAATTCGGGAAGGACAACTTTCAATATCCCTCCAAGGATCAAGGAACTCGGCTTCGACGGCTACATCTGCGGATGCGGTACCTATATCGAGTACAACAACGAGGTCCTTCTTTACCATGAACTTGAAAAGGACTACTGCCGAAAGCTGGCTGAACTCATCCGCACCTTCAATATTACTCCCGTGTATGAATGGAAGGACGGCTACTTCTTCGATGACAAGTGCCCTAAAACAGCAGGCCTTGACTACTTCATGAACGTGTTCGTAGATCAGGGGATAGACGTTAACGGCAGAGTAGAGGACGAGGGATTCGTCTTCGATAAATTCGTGGTGTGGTGCAACGAAAACACCGACTTTGAGGGCTTCCGCAAAGCCATCAGTAAAGACTTCTCCATAATCGACAGGGGAGGCGGATTCTACGAAAACGTACCTCTTGGATTCACAAAAGCCACCGCTATACATCATCTTCTGAAACTGCTGGATATTCCGATAGAAAAAGCCTACGCCATCGGAGACAGCATGAATGATCTTCCAATGCTTGAGGCAGTACCGAACAGCATCGCTATGGGAGGCGCAGAAACTATCTATCCTTATGTTTCATATATAACAACTCCCATCGAGGAGGACGGTATAGCAAATGCGCTCAGGCATTTTGAATTGATATAAAACCAGCCCCCGAAAAACAGGCTTATGCCCATATAGAAGTTTCGCCCCAACGCAGCTAAAATGCTTTGGGGCATCGTATTTATTTAACTGCTCAGATAAATCTTCTCAAAAAAAACAGAATTTGTCGCATATTTGCAAAATTAATAATTACAGTGAGCGAAAGCAGACTGACCGCACCGCAGAGAGTAAGCGAGTTTACGAGCGTAGCGTGATATGCGCCGCCGCTCGTTCAGCGACTAATTCCGATCATGTTAGTAACAATTATATCACAACATTTGCCGTACTGACAATAGAAAGGCCATAGTACCTCTGTCTTTTGATCAGAAGTACTATGGCCTAATCTTACTTTATGAGCACCGACCTATCAGCTTCGGGGCTTTATTTTATGAATTACTTAGTTGTAGGAAGCTTTGTGATAAGCTTGAGCATAAGCTTCTGGATCTCAAGAGCATCCTTGTTTGAAACGCCGTCACCCGGTAAATAGCAGTCTGCATTTGCAGAACCCTGAGGTGTGATGTGGCTCTTGTCAGTACCTGTTTCACTGTACTTTGAAGGGTTGGAAAGTGACTGCATGATAAGAACTGCGTCTGCGATCTCAACAACATTGTTGCAGTTAGCGTCGCCGTAAACTACATTCTCGTCGGACTTTGAAACAGCACCG
Source organism: Ruminococcus flavefaciens (assembly GCA_902792495.1). Taxonomy (GTDB): domain Bacteria; phylum Bacillota; class Clostridia; order Oscillospirales; family Ruminococcaceae; genus Ruminococcus; species Ruminococcus flavefaciens_Z. The sequence goes on from CADBAC010000447.1 coordinate 2,693, forward strand.
TGAGTAGCTGTTGAGTCAGAGTTTTCAGGAGTTGTACCATCAGGCTCAACACCCCATACAAGCTTGTCATCGCAGTAAAGAGTGATCTTTTCTGTGATAGCTGAAGCAGCGTTGTCGTCCTCGAATGAAACGAGGTCAGCGTAGCTGTAGTCGTTCT
>CADBAC010000448.1 GCA_902792495.1 Ruminococcus flavefaciens
TAACAGGACGTGGTCTGACTGAAATCGACGATATCATCACTAACACCACAGGTGCTTTATGCGGCTATCTTATATATGCAGGATTGTATGCCGTATATCAGCAGTTAAAAGAATACTGATCATTAAGCACACCTTTTCAGGTGTGCTTTTTGCATAACCACCGGGCTCATACCCCCCAATGAACGACCACCCTTCTCTCCCCATTCTCATCTGCCGCTCCTATTTCTATAAAGTCGATGAACTCGTCGGCTGTTATGCGGTCAAGCTTATCAAAACGCACCAACTCCCGGATGTCAGGCTCCTGCTGATTTTTCAGCATCTCTCTGCGATGTGCTATCTCAGCCATTTCCTCAGACAGTGCCTGTTCTTCATCGCTCATACTGCGGCGGAAAAGCAGATAGTCCTCCTCGGAGATGATCCCGTCCAGCTTATCCCTGTACAGCTTCACAAGCCTTTCTTTTGCGGCTTTTTCCTGAGCTTTCAGCAAGTCCAGCTTCTTTCCGAGAGCCTCTCGTTCCAGCTGAAGTCCGCTTATACTTGCAGTGTTCGGACAGTTCATCGCTCCCGACTTGTATGAACCGCACTGAAGCCCGTAGTATCTGACAGTTCTCGCTTTGTTGTAATAGACATTCCGCTTCATCGGCCGTCCGCACAGGGCACAGCGCACCTTTCCCGAAAGCGGTGAAAGTTCCTGTGAGGCCTTCCCTGCCCTTGCGTGACCGCCAAGGCGCTGCTGTGCTTTCGTCCATGTTTCCGCATCGATTATAGCTTCATGAGTGTCGGGTATGCGCACCCAGTCAGCCTTCGCCACTTTTTTCCGCTTTTTGTTCTTGTAGCTGATATGGTGGGACTTTCCCTGCACAAGCGTGCCTGTGTACGTTTCATTTGCAAGTATCCTCGCAACGGTGGACTGAGTCCACAGTCCCTGTGTTCCTGCATTGCTGTTGACGTATTTTGAACCTGTCTGCCGCTTGTACTCTGTAGGACTCGCTAGCCCTTCGCTGTTGAGATGCTGAACTATCCTGCGGTAGCCATTGCCGCTGACATACATATCAAATATCATCCGCACTACAGGTGCAGCGGCTTCGTCGATGACAAGGCGGTGCTTGTCTTCGGCAGAGATCCTGTAGCCGTAAGGCGCAAACGATCCCACAAACTGTCCCTGCTGACGCTTAAAGGCAAGTGTGCGGCGTATCTTCGATGAAATATCCTTGACGTACATTTCGTTGTACGCACTTGCAAAAAGCCGCATAGTGCTGTAGCTTTCACTTTCCGTGTCGGCATTGTCGGCAACTCCGATGAAGCGCACTCCCCATTCAAGGAATTTATCGTTTATGTACTGTTCGATCACCATAATGTCCCTTGAAAAGCGTGACTGATCCTTGCACAGAACTATGTCGATCTTCCCGTTTTCGCAGTCACTGAGCATACGGTTGAATCCGGGTCTGCTGCGGTCAACTCCGCTGTAGCCGTCATCCACGTAAACATCGTATATTTCCCATCCGTGTTTAACGCAGTAGTCGCACAGCATATCCTTCTGATTCTGTATGCTTCTGCTGTCGTCACTGCACATTTTGTCCCTGTCCTCGATGGACAGCCGGCAGTATATCCCTGCTTTCTGCAATCCCGTTCTCCTTTCTCAGCCTGTAATTTATGATCTTCTCCACTTTCTCCGTAACCTTTTTTCGCAATTCTACGGTATCGGCGGAGATGAAAATGCTTTCTGTATGAAGTGTTCGTTTCATAGTATCCCCCCTGATTGATACTATGTCCGCAAAGCATTTCATATGCATGAGAAGTGTTAACTTGCGGTAATGAGTATGAAGAATAATCAACGCAAAACCGCACATCAGTCCAATAATGTTTGTACACAATAACAAATTTGATACCATTCTATTGACATATTAAGGATTTCGTGATATGATATGCAACAGTGTTGCATATACATAGATCGGAGGAGTAATGTGGCAAACAGGATAGAAGGCGTTACCGAAAAACTGCTTGAACAGGCTATGAAAGAATTCCTTGACAAGGGATATACAGGCGCTTCGCTGAGAACCATCGCCGAAAACGCAGGTACTACTCCCCGTTCCGTTTACACAAGGTACGGCGACAAGGAAGGGCTTTTTGCCGCTCTTGTTTCGGAATGTGCCGACACGCTGAAAGATATGTTCATTTCATACATGAAGGACTATGACGAAAAGCCTGTTGATGAACAGAAAAATCTCTTTCACGATGATAAATTCGATGAGGAATACAAGGACTACATCTATTCCATTATCGATTATATATACGAAAACTTCAATATTTTCAAGCTGCTTATCGGTTACGGAAAGGGTGATGTCGGTTTCTCTTTCGCCGTTATAAAGAAATTGCTCTGAAAGCCGTTTCAAGTCATCATATTTAGCTGTATACTCGACAATTAAGTCAGCAATTTTGTATTTCATAGTATTCACCGAAAAATTAAGGTCGGCTTATAATAAACCGACCTTAAAATTTTAATATCTGATAATATTCTGCGGAATTTCATATGCGCCGATTACGGACTTCTGAACCAAAAGTGCGTCGATAACGTCGCAATATCCATCCTTGTTGATATCGC
>CADBAC010000449.1 GCA_902792495.1 Ruminococcus flavefaciens
GGACTCCCAGTATGGGGAGCTTTAGTTTGTGGGGAACGCCGCCCTCGGCGTTCCACAGTTTAAGAAAAAAGTCGCAAAATGGAACGGCGAGGGCGCCGTTCCCTACAGATTAATATTTCCAATCAACAAAATCGATTTGAGTGATACTATGGATTTAATACTTGTAATAACAGCAAAAATGTGTTATTATAGAAGTAGTATTTTTTTAACGGCAGGAGGTCATTATGGAGAATATCATATCGTTCAGCGGGAATATGACTGCAAGGATCAATTTTGCCATGCAGCAGAATTATGTTCCCATTTTCAGAAATGTTGTCATGACTAACTTATCGGATCAGGAACTGAAGAACGTAAGGCTTCGCATCAGCTTCGATCCTGCATTTGCCAATACATTTGAATCATCCCCTGCGGATCTTCCTCCCTCTCAGCCTGTGGAGATCTCGCCTGTGAATATAGTCCTTATTTCCGAGTACCTCTTCGGCCTTACCGAAAAAATGGTGGGAAGCGTGAAGATAGAAGCGGTACAGGGCGACGAGGTGATAGCTTCCGATGTGCGCAGTATCGAGCTTCTCGCCTACGATCAGTGGTCGGGAGTGAACTTCATGCCCGAGATAGCTGCGGCATTTGTGACTCCCAATCATCCGAAAGTGCAGGAGGTCATCTCAGCTGCCGGAAAGTATATGCAGAAGTGGACGGGCGATCCTGCTTTTACAGGCTATCAGACAAGGAATGCCAATATAGTAAAGCAGCAGATGGGCGCAGTTTATGCGGCTTTGCAGGAATTGAACATTGCCTATACCATGCCGCCTGCAAGCTATGAGGAGTCTCAGCGCATACGTATGCCCGATGCCGTACTGGACTCAAAATCCGGTACTTGTCTTGATCTGGCAGTTCTGTACTGTTCATGCCTGGAAGCTATCGGACTGAACCCCATGATGATCCTCATGAACGGTCATGCTATGGCAGGATGCTGGCTTGATAACGAGACTTTCTCCGACTGTCTGGAATACGATGCAACTGCCGTAACAAAGCGTATTGCTCACGGTATCGACGCTATATCCGCTGTTGAGTGTACAGGCTTTACCGCAGGCAAGAATGTGGACTTCGACGATGCCGAGAAAAAGGCGGCAGAAGCCCTTGCAGATACAGCTTCGTTCGTATTTGCCATAGATATCGCACGTACACGCTCAGGCGGCATACGTCCTATGCCTTCGAGGATAAGCGAGGGCGATTCATTCAAAGCCGTTGACTACGGCGGACGCAAGGACAGCGAGATAACTGCCGCTCCCTCTGAACTGGAGATAATCGGCGATACTGCCATTGTTGACGACAGAGAAGTGACCAAACAGGTGATATGGGAGAGAAAACTTCTTGACCTTAGCCTGAGAAACAGCCTGCTGAATTTCCGCCCCAATACTATGAGCGTTCAGCTTCTGACAAGCGATCTTGGTGTACTTGAGGACGAAATATCCAAGGATGCGGAGTTCAAAGTAATGCCTGTGCCCGACGATATGGTGCTGAAAGTGTCGGACAGCAAGATCTACGAAGCTGAAAACGGCAAGGATCAGATAACATCCATCGCCGAAAGCGAATTCAAGAGCAATCGTCTCAGGACTTATCTGAAAGAAGCCGACCTTGAAAAGATAATGAAGAAGCTTCACCGTCAGGCAAAGGTAAGCATCGAGGAAAACGGAGCAAATACCATTTACCTTGCGCTGGGATTCCTGCGCTGGTACGAGACCGACAAGAGCGAGAAGCCGAGATACGCTCCATTGGTGCTGGTGCCCGTGGACATTATCCGCAAGGTGCAGGAGAAGTCCTACTCTATAAAAATGCGTGACGAGGAAACTCAGGTGAATATAACCATGCTGGAGATGCTGCGTCAGTTCTTCGGCATTGACATAAAAGGGCTTGATCCCGTTCCTATGGACGAAAACGGCGTTGATATCCCGAAGATATTCAATACCATCCGTCAGGGAATAATGGCACGTTCACGCTGGGATATCGAGGAGTACGCTTTCGTGGGACAGTTCTCCTTCAACCGCTTCATCATGTGGAACGACATCCGCAACCGTGCAGATGAACTGGCTGAGAACAAAGTCGTTGCAAGCCTTATCTCAGGCAAGACCGAATGGGCAGGGGATGACCTTTACATTTCTCCGCT
>CADBAC010000450.1 GCA_902792495.1 Ruminococcus flavefaciens
ATCCTTGTCGTCAATGGTGAATTTGTACACGCATTTCTGATAGGTATCGGGATTGTCATGAGGGTCGTGTATGATGAAAGTATCGTCGCCTGTGCCGTTGATGGTATCGGTGAAAGCAGCGGAGGTGCGTCCGAAATCTCCGCCTGTTATCTCAACGCTGAGAGTGTAGGTGCGGAAATCGTCCTTGGTGTTGTCTCTGCCTTCGAGCAGGAAAGCGTAGTCCTTGCCGCTTTCGATACTGCCTGAGTAGTAGCTGATATCCTTGCCCTCGGGGGAATCGAAAGTGATGGTGAAAGTTCCTGTTGCGCCCTTCGGGAGGACGAATCCGACTTCGCCGTTTACGTCATTCTTGTTGAATTCGTCATAAACAAGCTCTGATTCAGCGGCAAATGCGCTGAAAGGTGTGACAGTCATAAGGGCTGCCGCAAAGATTGCTGCTGATGTTTTTATCTTCATAATGAACACTTCTTTCTTTGTGTCAGCCTGTAGCTGAAATGGTAATATCATTTATATCTTCTGTAAGCGGGAGATATGCCGAGAAGCCGCAGTCATTTGTCTCGCCCTCACAGCCGAGAAGCTTGTCCTCGAAGCAGTTGAAAGCTTCATAGGTCTTGCCGCCCGATGTGATGAGTATTCTCTTGCCGCTTTCGGATATAGTACCGAAAACGTGGGTGTAACTGCCGCTCTGCTCGGTGTGTATATCCGCATCCGCACGTACAGCCGCACCTTCTGCGCTTGCTTCCGGTGCAGGCATCATCGGTGCATACTTCTGGAGATTGCCAAGATTTCGCTCAACTATCTCTATAATTACGGTTGAATCATTCAGTCCGCTTAAATTGTAGGGGACTGCACGGGAGAATGAGGCTGTATTGAAGCATTCAGCCATATAGGGGAGTATCGCCTCGCCGTAGGAATCACGGAACATGGCAAGGCTTCCCTGACCTGTTTCGTTTGTGGTCTGTATGCTTATGTCGTCAAGGGCACGGAAATGTCCCTGATACTGATAAGTGAAGGTATGATCGCTGTAGACCTGAGCGTCCTTTGCGTCCTCGGCAGGATATATCATAGCCGCAAGATCGCCGAGACGGTCATTTCGTATTGACCAGTTTTCGCCTGCGGGACAGCTTTCACGGCCAAGCTTTGACATTATGGCGGTGTGACCCACATAAGCGCCCATGTTATTCCAGTGAGTATCGGTCTTATGGTAAAGCGGCATACTTGATTCCGCCGAAAGCAGGGCGGACTTCATATTCAGGTAGTAGTCCCTGCTTGCAAGGGCTGATGACAGCATATCAAAGTTGCTCATTTTATGGGCAGGAACGTAATTTTTCGGCATATGCTCGGGATAGAGCGTATTCTTGTTGGGAGCACAGGTGAAAATGAACTGCGAACCTATGCTGCTGCAATAGCTGTCTATCAGGTCAAGATTATGGACGATATTGCGTATGCCCTGCGGACTGAGAGTATCCGAGCGCAGGTAGTCGCTGACTGTCTCGCCGTAGTAAAGCCATCCGTCGCTGCCGACTATAACGTCTTTATTCGGGGATGTACCAAGAGCGGAAGCCATAAGTCTGCCGTCTGCTGTTACCATCTGCTGACGGAAAGCAAAGTGCTCGGAAAACCAGTCATCGAACTGCGAGAAGAACTCGGTATTTATTTCGCCGTCCTCGGTTTTTATTTTCGGCAATTCCGCAAGTCTGCGCTTTTCCTTTGAGCTGTCAGCTTTTACGAATGGCATACACACCGCAGGTACGAGGCATATTCCTATGAAAGCCGCAGAATAAAGACGGTAAAGGATGTTTTTGTTCATATTATCTCCATTGTTAAAACCTAAAGTAGATAAACGGATTGTAGCTTGATGATGAAAGAGTGAGTATGCATACCGCAAACAGCACCATTGATACTGCGTAGCCGAAAAACTGTCCCACAGCCTCAGACTTTTTGCCTGCCAGCTTGTTTTCAACATTTCTGATAACGGGTGTTGAAAAAATGATCGCCAGCACCAGCATTACCAGATAAGCAGGTGTCAGCTGTGCAAGGAACATTGCTCTCTCTGCGCCGCCCCCCGATGGCACGAACATATGCCCGATGAAGCGTACAGCGTCTGTGAGAGTATCGGCACGGAAGAATACGAATGCCAGCAGAGTTACTGCCATAGCATAG
>CADBAC010000451.1 GCA_902792495.1 Ruminococcus flavefaciens
TTCTCAAATTGGTATTTCTGTCCTTTTTTCGTGGTTATCTCACCAGTCCAGAAGTAGCTGCGGCTGTTGCTCTGAATGGCTTGTATGAATTTATCTGATACAGGGTACAATCACCGCACCTCCTAAAATTCTTTCAGTGAAAAGCTGACAGTCCATACCCCTTTGTAGCTTGTATCTTTTTCAAGTTTTGCCTTGAATCTGTCAATGTACATCTCCGTTTCTTTCAGAGATAAAGTATCAGTATCAAAATACTGCACCGTCAGCTTGTTTTGCTTTGACCAGAAAGTCAGCTTTTTCAGCCACACGGACGTTACCGTAAAAGAAACGGATATATCAACAACACCTTGTCGGACAACATCACGCTGAATCGTTCCGGCTTCGGTTTCACCGCCGGAATCCGACTCAACAGAGGAAAGCGACAAATCATAGGAATCAGGGAACGGCAGTAATTCACCATTGATTTTCAGATATTCTGTAAATGCCATATTACCGCCCTCCGCTTCTTAAATTTGCTCTTTGCTGTGCATTGATGATGATCTCATCAAGCATAGTACCGCCAAGATACACGGGGATAACAATGTCGCCGCCGTCGGAAGTGCCGCCCGTGGGAAAAGCTCCTTTTATTGCTTTGACCAGCTCCGACATATCAAAAGCGGATGTTGTACTTGAAGTTTCTGCGGTTATATTTGCGTGGGGATTCAGCACCATATCGGAAGAAACATTCTTCATAGCTGACTTTATCATGCCACGGCTGTTTTCAATGCCCTGAGCCAGACCGCGCATAAAGTCAGGCATCCAGCTTTCGTAATCGGTCAGAGGTCCTTCATCGGGAACAGAAAAATGCAGGAACGACCTGATCTTATCGCCGATACTTGCCGCAGCATTTCCGATGAAATTGATACCGCTGCGGATACCGTTTCCGATACCCTCGACTAAATCCTTGCCCCAACTGAAAGCCTGCGATGCCACGTTCATTATATGATCTTTGACATTGCCGAAACCGTCCTTGACAACATTAAAAACATTTGTCATACAACCCTTAACACCGTTATACATTCCTCCGAACAGACTTGACACGCCGTCCTTAATGCCTCCCACAACATTAGTGACGGTATTTTTTATGCCATTCCAGATGTTGCCGATGACATTTTTGATGCCGTCCATCACGCTTGTAATGACGTTCTTGATTGCATTGAACACATTGGAAACAACCGTATGAATCGCATTCAGGACAGTTGTTATTGTGTTTTTTATCCCATTCCATGCATTGGACATAAAAGTCTGTATGCCGCCGACAATGGTTGTTATCACGGTTTTAATCGTATTCCAGACAGTAGAAATGACAGTATGAACAGCATTCATCACACCTGTAATGAAATTCTTTATCGTGTTAAATACGGTAGAAATGACAGTCCATATCGCACTGACAACCGTTTCGATGACGGTTTTTATGGTATTCCAAGCGGCACTCAGGAAGTTTTGAATGGCAGTGACCACCGTCATAACTGTGTTTTTGATAGCGTTCCAGATAGCAGAAAGGAACGAAGAAATGGTATTCCAGACAGTTTCTATAACTGTTTTGATGGTGTTCCAAGCGGTACTCAGAAAATTCTTAATACCATTGACAACAGTCATAAAGGTGTTTTTGATAACATTCCATATCGTTGTAAAAAAGCCCGAAATCAGATTCCATACGGTCTGAATAACCGTTTTAATCGTATTCCAAGCAACATAAAGCACACCGGCTATTGCACCGACAGCGACCGTGAATATCGTTTTGATGACATTCCAGATGGTCTGAAAAAAGCCTGCAATTGCGTTCCATATTGTTTTGGCAGTGGCTTTTATGCCGTTCATGATATTGCTAAAAAAGCTCTTGATGCCGTTCCAGATATTCACAAAGAAGTCTTTTGCACCGCTCCACAGGTCTTCCCATGAAGTGCCGAACCACCCCAAAAATACATTGTGACACCGTTCCAGACTCTTTCCCAGTCACCAGTAAAGATGCCGACAAAAATATCAAGAATGGACAGAATAAGGTCAAGTGTGTGTGACAGCACGTCCGCTATATGCTGAAACGCACCCTCGAAAATAGGAGCTAAAACAGAACACAGACCGTCCCACACGGCTTTGACAACTTCTCCAAAGTCTTTGAAATTGAATCCCAGAGCATTCAGTCTGTCAGTAATACCCTGAAAGAAGTCCTTGAACTTCTTGACAATGCCGTTCCAGATGTTCGTAATTGCTTTTCTAAAATCTTCATTTGTTTTCCAAAGATGAATAAACGCCGCCACCAGTGCGGCAACAGCAGCAATAACAAGCGTGATGGGATTTGTAAGCAAAGCCGTTAAATTGAACCCTGACAAAGCAGTTTTCACCGCTGTAATCGCACCTTTGATTTTCGGAACAAGCGTCATAATTGTGCCGATTGATGATATTACCTTTCCTATGACAATCAAGGCAGGACCTATTGCTGCCACGATCAAACCGATTGTTACGATAGTCTTTTTTGTCGTTTCGCTCATGCCGTTCAGCTTATCCGCCAACTTCTGTATCCAAGAAACGATCTGACGAATGGCAGGCATGAGAATATCACCGAAAGAAATCGCCAATTCCTGTAACTGTGATTTCAGAATGGTTATCTGTCCTGCAAGGTTGTTCTGCATTGTTTCAGCCATATTTCCGGCTTTGCCGTCACAGTTAGTGATAGCTGAGTTCAGCTTTTCAATATCGGCAGGTGCGGCATTCATCAGGGCAAGAAATCCGCTCATAGCATTTTTGCCGACAAGTGCCTGTGCATTGGCGGCTTTTTCGGATTCGGACATCTTGCTGAAAGCTACACGGCAGTCAGCAAGAATATCATTCAAAGAACGCATTGAACCGTCTTGATTGGTTGTTTCAATGGTCATTGTTCCGATAGCGTTGCCCGTCAGCTTGACTTCTTTTGAAAGTCTGTTCATGATGGAACGAAGTGCCGTACCTGCCTGTGAGGATTTGATACCGGAGTTGCCCATCAGACCGATAGCCTCGGCTGTATCTTCTGCGGAAAAACCTAACGCTCCTGCAACAGGAGCACAGTATTTGAAAGTTTCACCCATCATGGACACATTGGTGTTGGCGTTGGAACTTGCTGCCGCAAGAATATCTGCAAAGTGTGCTGAATCTCCGGCAGAGAGTCCGAAAGCTGTCAAAGCATCTGTAACAATGTCTGAAGTAGTCGCCAAATCCTCACCCGATGCCGCCGCAAGGTTCATAATGCCTTCGATACCGTCAAGCATATCACTTGTTTTCCAGCCCGCCATTGCCATGTAATTCATAGCGTTGGCGGCTTCTGTTGCTGAAAACTTGGTTTTACTGCCCATCTCACGAGCCTTTGCACGAAGAGCGTCAAAATCATTCCCCACTGCACCAGACACGGCAGAAACTTCGCTCATAGCAGAGTCAAAATCAGCGGCTGTTTTGACTGCCGCCGTTCCAAGACCTGCCACCGCAACAGTAGCAGGCAAGAACTTTTGACCGACATTGGAGATATTATTGCCGAGTGTTTTAAGCTTTTCACCTGTGGCTGCTATTTTCTGAACAGCCGTTGCCGACTGATTGGCGGCAGTTTCAAGCCGCCTTAATTCCTGCTCCGTTTCCACGATTTCTCTTTGAAGTGCATCGTACTGTGACTGCGATATTTCGCCTTTTGACAGTGCCTCATTAGCCTGCTCTGCCGCCGTTTTCAGTGTTTCAAGACGCTGCTTGGTATCACTGACAGCCTGTGCCAGCAGTTTATGTTTTTGCGATAACAGTTCTGTATTGCCGGGGTCTAATTTCAGGAGCTTGTTGACATCCCGAAGCTGTGTTTGCGTGTTCTTAATGGAACTGTCTACATTTTTCAGTGCTTTCGATAGTTTAGTGGTATCGCCGCCTATTTCGACAGTAATTCCCTTTATCCTGTTAGCCATCGGG
>CADBAC010000452.1 GCA_902792495.1 Ruminococcus flavefaciens
GGACAGGGCGCTGCAAACGATGAGGAGCTTGCCTATCAGGTAGGCCTTATTACAGCTGACGAAGCAAAGCTCTGCCATATGATGTGGAACTTCTCGCCCTGTGTTGCTCAGTCTGTAGACCCTCGCTGGGGACGTACATATGAGTCCTATGGCTCAGACCTCAAAACTATTACAAAGCTCAGCACCGCCTACACAAAGGGACTTATCGACGGCGGGCTTGTTGCCTGTGCAAAGCACTTTTTCGCAGACGGTAATGTACTGTACGGCACAGGCGAGCCCGGTGATACATATATGCTTATTGACCGTGGCGACTCTCAGCTTACCTATGCGGAGATAGAGGAGCTTCTCAAGGTATATCAGGCGCAGATAGATGCAGGAGTCCAGACGATCATGATAAGTCACTCCTCCCTCAACGGCGTTAAGATGCATGAAAACAAGGAGTACATCATGAAGCTCAAAGATGAAATGGGCTTCAAGGGCTTCATCGTCAGCGACTGGGGCTCGATTCAGCATATAACAGGCGATTCCTACAAGGAACAGGTCATAAAGAGTATAAATGCAGGAATTGATATGCTCATGGAGACCGATAATTTTGACGAGGCCAAGCGTATAATTGTGGACGCAGTCGGAAGCGGTGACATTTCCGAGGAACGTGTCAACGATGCTGTTACACGTATAATCAAGGTCAAGAAAGACGCAGGACTCTTTGATGATCCGCTGCTGGAGACTATGACTACCGAAAAGACAGTCACAGGTTCTCTTGAATACCGAAAGGTAGCCGAAAAGCTTGTTGAGGAGAGTCTTGTGCTTCTCAAAAACGAGAATAATGTCCTTCCGCTTAAAAAGGGTACAAAGGTCTATATCACAGGACCGGCGGCAAACAGCTGTCAGGCACAGTGCGGCGGCTGGACTATGGACTGGAACGGCTCTACCTCAAAGGATGTCCCGGGCGTTACCACCATACAGGAAGCCTTTGAGCGTTATGCCGAGGACTACGGCATTGAAGTCATCACGGATAAGGAAGAAGCCGAAAAAGCCGATGTTGTGCTTCTTTGCCTGGGCGAGCAGAACTACGCCGAGTGGAACGGCGATACTGAGGATATGGGATTGTTCGGCAAACTTGGTCTCAGAGGCAATTCAGAGGCACGAAAAGAGGCGAAAGACCTCGGCAAGCCAACCGTCACCTGTATCGTTGCGGGCAGAAATGTCCTCATAGACAAGAGACTATACGATGACTGGGACAGCGTTGTTATGTGCTACCTCCCCGGTTCTGAGGGCAAGGGCATATCCGATGTTCTCTGCGGCTGTTCTGACTTTACAGGAAAGCTCCCGTCCCCGTGGTACAGCTCATTAGACCAGATACGCACAAACAAGTGCTGGCTTGAAAGGGGCTACGGACTTAGCTACGGCGACGGCTTCAAACCTGTTGACGAGCCTGAGACTATACTTGATCCGCCTACGGTTGTAGAACCCGATCCTGCCATAGAAGGGACAAACTATACAGCAGGTCTGTTCAAGGACGGCGTATATGTCAGTCAATATGCAGGAATCAAGCTGAATGCACCGAGCGGACTGATATATTACACGGTCGATTATGACGAGAAGAAGGAATGGATAGAAGAGGAAACTAATGAGATGTACGCAAAGATCTTGGAATCTCAGGTCTATGACGCTTGTTTTGCAAATGCAAAGGAAGCAATATTTGTGTTCTTTGTAAATACTAATATTCTTTTGCCTGATGTTGAGGATGTTACAGAGGATCAATGTCTTGATTATTGTAGGGAATGGATAGATGGCATCCTTGATGTGGAATGGCAGGAAAGAGCAGATGTCAAGCTCGGAAATCAGGAGTTTTCGAGAGATGTGTGTACTTATGACGAAAACTCTTCTGATTATTATTATATGAAAAAAATTGATAATGATATGATGTGCTGGATATATGTAACTACAAGCGAATCTGATAGAACTCCCGAATACTATGAATCACTGTTCGAGGAGATAAAGTGATGAAGAAACATATATCAATGACCGCAGTTGGCTGTGCATTATGCATAGCCGCTGCGGGTGCTTTTACTGGCTGTTCAGATAATAACAGCTCAGAGCCTGCCGAAGCCCTGACCACCGATGTAACGGTAACCGATGAAACGGAACAGGCGGAGACTT
>CADBAC010000453.1 GCA_902792495.1 Ruminococcus flavefaciens
CAGTAGATAAGGAAAAATAATGCCTCGATGAGAAATAACAGCCCCAGGAATATTCCGTTTGCCGCCTGTGCAAGCTGAAAAAGCAAAGTAACAACGACTGCGATCGCAGCTGTTATTTTTATCACTCCAAGCAAAAGCAGAATGAATATCACTAATATTGCAAGAATAAACACAGCTGTTATAACGTCTTTCTTGCTCATTTTCCTGTTTCCCACTGTTGCTTCCATCATTTGCTGAGCATATTTTTTACTGTCGCTTAAATATGATCTGAGAGACCATGCCATCATTTTCAGGCCGAAGGAATAAGAAGCAAAATATACAAGGTTAAAAAAACCTGTCGGTGACATCCTGTTTTCAGTCATATCAGAAACAATTTTCAGAAAATCGAGCTCTCCGTTCTCGAAGATCCTGTTGTATAACTGTGTCTTTAACGATATCAGCATCATTAAATAGATTACTATTTCAGCAATGAAAAATACCGCTGTACAGAAAATGAATCTGGATGTTACAAGTTCTTTTCGTTCGACGGGGATTATCCCGTACAGTCTTTCACCATGATTTTTCATTTCGCTGTTGAACATAGTGGGGACGATCAGTCCGCCTATCATAAAACATCCCATAGTTCCCGCAGCAGGATTAATACAGAACCCGCTCACTATGGTTATAATAATACTCATTACCAATGTTGTGGTCATACTGTTTTTAGAGCCGTTCATTGTTATGATATCAGCTTTTATTATATCCATGATCTTTTGTCTGTAGCTTTTCAAGACCGCACCTCCTTACAGTTCACGCTTTGAAACGACAGATGCTGTTATATGGCTGAATACCGCCACGAATGCCGCAGCTGCAATATTGATAAGAATGCAGATAATTATCTGTATACTTTTTGATGCCGGAAAATGGATACTATCAAGCTGAGGCAGAATTTCTTTCTCATAGGCAAGATATATATATCCGAACATAATAATTAAGATCGATATTATCAGTATCATAAGATTTCTTGCGTCGTTATCTCTGCCGTATATCTGACCGAAGGATTCCATTACAGCATTCACCACACAAAGAAATGCAAAGACAGCAACGATCACAATGAACGGCGCAAAAGATCTTAAACTGAACTGCTTATCAGCTAACTGTATCAGCACCCCCTGATGCGGAAGAAATCTGTTAAGTTTCAGAGCAATTGATAAAACCGCTATTAATATGGCAATTATCTCTGAGATAATTGCAGAAATGTAAAGATACAAAAATCTTCCATGGACTATGTTTTTTCTTGAAACAGGGAGTATTCCGTATATTTTACCAAAATCGTTTTTCATATCAAATGAATGTACCAATGACATCGAAAGCGGTATCTGAAAAAGCAGACCTGCTGCGACAAACGGTGTAAATAAAAGCACGAAAAATGCTACGACCATCAGTAAAAATAAAAATTCGGGAACAAGTGAGGAACGTGCGAGGTCATAATCAAACCTTGCCATTTTCAGAATTTCTTTCATTCTTATCCTCCTTTGCTATGTACACCAGTATCTCGTCGATACTTGCCTTTTCGCATACAAAATCATCGGTGAGACCTATGGTATCTTCTGTCTTTATGAGAGCTTCAAAGCCGTTGCGGTAGTTGTGGTAGCCGATCATTTTCTCCATTAATCCCGATGGGATATCATCCTCCGAGCCCTTTATGACCTGATATTTCTCGGCAAGTTCGTCCTTGTCGCCTGTGAACCACACCTTGCCGTTGTGGAGGATGGTAACAAAGTCAGCGATACGCTCAACGTCTGCGGTGATATGTGTCGAGAACAGTACGCCGTGATTTTCGTCCTGTATATACTCGGTGAGAATGTCAAGCAGTTCATCACGGGCAACAGGATCAAGTCCGCTTGTAGGCTCGTCAAGTATCATAAGTTCGGGCTTATGAGAAAGGGCGATAGCTATCATGAACTTCATCTTCATGCCCTTTGAATATTCCCCTACTTTTTTCTTTTCGGGAAGTCCGAATTCCTTGATAAGACGGGCAAATTCCTTGCTGTCCCAGTCCTTGTAAAAAGGCTTTAGCTGACGCTCGATCTGCTTTGGATCAAGATGCTCGGCAAGATAAAGGCTGTCGAAAACAACGCCGAGACGCTCCTTTATAATGATGCTGTCCTTTTCGCTGTCAA
>CADBAC010000454.1 GCA_902792495.1 Ruminococcus flavefaciens
TCCGCTCCTTCTCGGTGAAGGCGCATCAGCACTTTCACACAATGACGCAGTATCCGATGAGGAATTCGACGTTGTCCTCAGCATATTCAGACTCTGCGGCAAGGCAGCTGTTATTTCCAAGGACAAGATGAAGGAGATAATCGCTATCAACGGAAGTTCACCTGCATTCATCTACCTTTATGCAAAGGGATTCATCGACTATGCCGCTTCTGTAGGCATCGACAGCAAGGCTGCTATGGAACTTTTCGCACAGAGCCTTATCGGTTCAGCCAAGATGATGACAGACTCCGGCTACTCGCTCGACGAACTCATCAAGATGGTATCTTCTCCCGGAGGAACAACTCTTGCAGGCCTTGACAGACTCTACGAAGGCAAGCTGACAGATGTTGTGAACAACTGCTGTGAAAGCTGCACCAGAAGAGCATACGAACTTTCAAAGTAATAATATCATGAACTGACGCATATCATCCAATAAGAAAGGATGATGTGCATGAAACATAAAGTCAATAATACAGGGACAGGCTTTATCCTGCTTTCGGCAGTTACTGCTGTAGGAACAGCTTCAGGTGCAGTCTGGTCGGCAATGGGAATGTTTACAGGTTCGCCTCTGATACATCAGTATTTCAGGGATGCCGAAACAAACGGCTTATCACAGATCTTCGCCCATACCGCCTTATCTGCACTGCTTTTTCTTATGGCAGTATTCCTGTCGGGCACATCAGCCCTCGGACAGCCTTCTTCGCTCATTCTGCTTTTTTACCGTGGATTCAGCACAGGTGTTTCCGCCGCCATGCTATACAGTGAAATGGGACTGAAAGCTTTTACCGCTGTTGTTTTGCTGCTGCTCCCGAAAGCATTGTGTATGCTTATCACAGCCATAATAGCTGTAAGGGAAGCTCTTCGTTCTTCATGCGGACTTGCCTGCTGTATGACGGGAGCGGACAGTTACGGAAACCATTCGGGAAGCCTGAGACTTTATGCAGTCAGATTCATTGTACTCGCATTTATTTCAATAGCTGTTTCGGCAGCTGATACTGTTATGTTAAGTCTTTTCAGCAGTATCATCTCTAAATAAAGGAGGAAAAAACTTGGGTCTTTTTTCAAATAAATATGAAAAATCAGGTTCGGGCATATCCAAAGACGGCGCCAGAAAAAAGGGCATGGCATTGTTCTTCGACCTTCTCGGACGTAAATTCTGGAGCCTTATGTGGTTAAACGTGCTGTATGTACTTTTCTTCATCCCGATAATGCTGATCTTTCCTGTTATCACTATGGTGAGCAACTACACCGTTGCCCTTGTGCTGATAGGATTGCTTTTGCTCATATTTGCGATATTAATCGGACCTGCCACCACAGGTATGATGAAAGTGGTGAGACGCTTCTACATCGAAAAGCACACATTCATAGCAAGAGACTTTTTTGACGGTGTCAAGGAGAATTTCAAGCCTGCTGCCGTGATCGGACTTCTCGACTGTGCAGGTTTCCGTATTGAAGAGGGGCTTGATGGACTTTATCAGTTTGCGAAGCTTTACAAGCGCCAGACAGAAGCTTCGCATATAATACCGCAGATAGTTGCGGTAATAGGACAGTGCGGCGGAGGAATGTCGATCGCTGCACAGCTTGCAGACTTTGTCTTCATTGAGAAGGAAAAGGGAAGCATTTTCGTTAACCCGCAGAGAGTTGTGAGCAATGCCATCGGCGACAATCCATACGTTGAGGCACTCAATGACGGTACATTTGAGTGGGCAGAGATAGTAGAGAAAATCCATGACATAGTGGATATCCTGCCGTCGAGCAGCAAGTTTGCACCGAATGTTCTTGAGGTAAGCGACGAAGATCTCAACCGCAGCTGCGACGGTATCGAAGACAGCCTCGGAGATGCAAGAGCAATTCTCGCTGAGCTGTCTGATGACGGCCGCCTGATAGAATGCATAAGCGACGAAGGTCAGAGCATAGTGACCGGATTCATCAGGATCGCAGGCATGCCTCTCGGAGTGGTTGCCTGCAATGAGTATGAGGGCAAAAAGCGTCTGACAGCTGCCGGCTGCAATAAGGCTGCAAAGCTGATCGACCTCTGCACCAGATTCCATATTCCGCTTCTGACTATTACTGATACCGACGGCTACAATACCGATTCGGCAACAGAAATCTTACTGCCT
>CADBAC010000455.1 GCA_902792495.1 Ruminococcus flavefaciens
TTGCTATGAGTGAAAAGATCGTACAGACAGCAGGAAGAGAACAGCTTGGGGAGTTTGCTCCAACGTTTGCCCATCTCAACGATGATGTGCTTTTCGGTGAGGTATGGAACGAACAGGCGATCGACGTAAAGACCAGATGCATCATTACCGTTGTATCCCTTATGGCATCGGGTATAACCGACAGCTCGCTTATGTATCATTTGCAGAATGCCAAGGCTCACGGTGTTACCAAAGAGGAGATAGCCGCTATAATCACACACGCTACAATGTACGTTGGCTGGCCGAAGGGCTGGGCTGTATTCCGCCTTGCAAAAGAGGTATGGAACGAAACTGCTCCCGTATCCACCGACAAGGAAAGATTTCAGAACGAGATATTCTTCACGATCGGCGAGCCGAATCCATACGGTCAGTTCTTCGTTGGACAAAGCTATCTTGCGCCTGTTTCAACTGAGCAGATACCGATATACAACGTTACATTCGAGCCGAAATGCCGCAACAACTGGCATATCCACAATGCAGAGAACGGCGGCGGACAGATGCTTATCTGCGTAGGCGGACGTGGCTACTATCAGGAATGGGGCAAGGAAGCCGTTGAGATGACAGCAGGCAGTGTGATTAACATTCCTGTGGGTGTCAAGCACTGGCACGGCGCTGCGGCTGATTCGTGGTTCGCTCATCTTGCTGTTGAGATACCCGGCGAAAACGGCAGCACTGAGTGGCTGGAAGCCGTATCCGATGAAGATTACAATAAACTGAAATAATACATTCTTGAACGGAGGAAATTATTATGAGCAAATTAGTAGCATATTTTTCAGCAAGCGGAAATACCGCTTCTCTTGCAAATAAACTTGCCGCAGCCGCAGGTGCTGATATCTGCGAGATACGCCCTGCTGTTCCCTACACAAAGGATGACCTCAACTGGATGAACAAGCAGTCACGCAGCAGCGTTGAAATGAGCGACAAGTCATCACGTCCCGAAATAGCTGATATAAATGTGGATATCGCAAAGTATGACACTGTCTACATCGGTTTCCCCGTGTGGTGGTACATTGCTCCGACTATCATAAACACATTCCTTGAAAGCGCTGATTTTTCGGGAAAGAAGATAATCCTCTTTGCTACTTCCGGCGGCAGCGGTTTCGGAAAAACCGTTGAGAATCTCAGGGCAAGCGCTCCCGGTGCAATTATCACCGAAGGCAGAGTGAACCCGTCAGATGCCGATATCAAGGCTCTTGCTGAGATGTAAGGAGGGAGACCATGTTAGGAAATTTCAGCTATCATAATCCCACTAAACTCTATTTCGGAGCTGATTCCCTCAATTATCTGAAGGATGAACTGAAGAATTACGGCGAGAACGTGCTTCTCGTTTACGGCGGCGGTTCTGTCAAGAAAAACGGCCTTTACGACAAGATAACCGCTATTCTGAAAGAATGCGGCAAGAACGTTGCCGAGGTTGCGGGAGTAATGCCTAACCCCACTGTCGAAAAGCTGAACGAAGGTGTAAAAACAGCCCGTGAAAGCAAGGCTGACTTTATCCTTGCAGTTGGCGGCGGCTCGGTCTGCGATTACTCAAAGGCTGTTTCTGTATCGGTTCACTGCGATGATGATCCGTGGCAGAAATATTACATCCGCTTTGAAGAACCGACCTGTGAGATAGTCCCTGTGGGCTGTATCCTCACTATGGCAGGCACAGGCTCTGAAATGAACGGCGGCGCTGTTATCACCAATCATGAGCAGCATCTGAAGATCGGTCACGTTTTCGGTGACGAGGTAATGCCGAAGTTCTCCATTCTCAATCCCGAGTATACCATGACTCTGCCAAAGTATCAGATGACCGCAGGTATCTACGATATTATGAATCACATCTGTGAGCAGTATTTCTCAGGCGATGACGACAACACCTCCGACTACATCAGTGAAGGTCTGATGAAGGGACTCATCCACGCAAGCCGTATCGCTGTGAACGATCCTCAGAATTACGAGGCCCGCTCAAACATCATGTGGACCGCTACATGGGCGCTGAACACTCTCGTTTCAAGAGGCAAATCCACCGACTGGATGGTGCATATGCTGGGACAGTCTGTAGGCGCTTATACCGATGCAACTCACGGTATGACCCTTGCTGCGGTATCTATCCCGTATTACCGCTATATCATGC
>CADBAC010000456.1 GCA_902792495.1 Ruminococcus flavefaciens
AGAATGTTTCTGAAACGAGAACACGTACCGTCGATTTTACTCTTGAGATGTATGATCCTTTAAAAGAAGAATGGATCGATTGCGGACACGGTCCTGTGCCTAAAGGAGCTGAATATCGGCGAAAGAATGTTAAAACCGAAACAATCACTGTAAACAGGACAGAACGTTTTTATGATGTAGAAAAGATACAAAGAATAAGATAACCATTACACGGCCTGAAATGACATATTAAAGCACAATTTGACGTAAATTATATTTTAATATATCATTTCGCATTAGCTTAGCTTTTGCAGAAAAGTGAAGTCTTGCGCTGCTTTTCAATTACATTTATCACAGGTTTATGTATGCCGTTAAATACGAAAAAGGACTGCCGTTGGCAGCCCTTTTTCGTTAAGGTGGAGTTGGAAATTATTGTCCAAGGAGATATCATATTAATAGTCGGCAGGTGACGTCTGCCTTTGCAAGCCTTCGTTCTGCGCCCACTATTGCGAACGCAGAACTACTAACTTTTTCCAAAGCCCATATATATTGAAGTATCACTAAGAAAGCTTTATTTGCTTTCCTATATATAAATGTCGGAAAAGGGCTAAGTTTTTTCTGACAGAATTTATCTTTGTATGTATGCATAATTGGCGGCACAAAAAACTGTTGAAAACTCCCATTATTGTGAGTGCTCCACTTAAATTATGGCGGATGCAAGGGAATTGAGGACAGAAAAACGTGGCATTATTAATAATTGTCCGTCTGTGACGTACAAGCGTATTTACCAAAAACACAACCGCCTTTGCTGTGAAATTTGTCCTTATGTCAATTGATTTTGAGGGCGAATTGGGCTATAATTATTATTGTGACAAAAATGTCAAAGTTTATAATGTTAAGGAATGATATATATGGCAGATAAAGTTGTAAAATTCGGTGGAAGCAGCCTTGCTGATGCAGGCCAGTTCAGGAAAGTCGCTGATATAATCAAGAGCGACGCAAAGAGAAAGTACGTTGTACCTTCTGCTCCCGGCAAGCGCTTCTCTGATGATATAAAGATCACAGATATGCTCTACAAGTGCTGCGAACAGGCGGGCAGCGGTGTGGACTTCACAGAGGATTTCCAGATCATCAAGGACAGATATAACGGCATAATTTCCGAACTGGGCATGAATATGTCCCTGGATGAGGAGTTCGACGCTATCGTCAAGGAACTCAAGGCTCGTCCTTCAAGAGATTTCGCTGCAAGCCGTGGCGAATACCTCAACGGTAAGGTCCTCGCTAACTACCTCGGTTACAATTTCGTTGACGCTGCTGACGTTATCGTTTTCGATACAAAGGGTCAGCTTCTCCTCGACGACACTGTTAAGGCTGTTCGTGAAAAGCTCAGCGGACTCGACAATGCAGTTATCCCCGGCTTCTACGGACGCACAACAGAGGGCTATATCAAGACATTCAGCCGTGGCGGTTCTGACGTTACAGGCTCTATCATCGCAAATGCTGTAAGAGCAGACATCTACGAGAACTGGACAGACGTTTCAGGCTTCCTCGTTGCTGATCCGAGAATTGTTGAAAATCCTGATGTTATCAAGGTGATCACATACAGAGAGCTCCGTGAGCTCGCATACATGGGCGCTTCTGTTCTTCACGAGGACGCTATTTTCCCTGTTCGTTCAGCAGGTATCCCAATAAATATCCGCAACACTAATCGTCCTCAGGACGACGGAACAATGATCGTTTCCGATGATTACAACTTTAGCAAGGAGAGCCTCAACCACACTATAACAGGTATCGCAGGCAAGAAGGGCTTCAGCACTATCAACATTGAAAAGGCTATGATGAACAACGAAACAGGTTTCGGCATGAAGGTGCTGACTGTTCTCTACAACAACGGCCTTTCATTCGAGCATATGCCATCAGGTATCGATACTATGAGCATCACTCTCAGCACTGAGAAGCTTGCTCCTGTACGTGACAAGGTTCTTGCCGAGCTCCGCAAGGCTGTTGAGCCGGATCACCTCGAAATAGAGGACGGAATCGCTATGCTGGCTGTCGTTGGACGCAGAATGAAGAACACAAGAGGTACAGTTGCACGTATCTTCGCTTCAATGGCTCATGCACGTATAAACGTTAAGCTTATCGATCAGGGTTCAAGCGAGCTTAACGTTATTATCGGT
>CADBAC010000457.1 GCA_902792495.1 Ruminococcus flavefaciens
GCGGGAGATTACGATTGATGCGCCGCGAACTTGAACATTTCATGATCGGCAATTCATATGGAGGCAATCAGGACTGGTTCCGGACCTTCATGATGCGTATAGGCGGCTGCGGGGCTGAGACAGCCTGCGACAGCAGCCTGTATTTTGCGATCCACAAGGGAGTTGAGGGTATTTATCCATTCGATAAGGAAAATCTCTCTAAGGGCGATTATGTGGATTTTGCGCACATGATGGAGAAGTATCTCTGGCCAAGATTATCCGGAATAGACAAATTGAGCATCTTTACAGAAGGGTACTCGAAGTATCTAAGCGACAGAGGCGTGACCTGCATAAGCATGGATACGCTGGACGGCAGTGAGCCGTATGAGAAAGCCGCTGCAACGGTAAAGAAACAGATAGACGAGGGTTATCCGATCCCGACCCTGATACTCAACCACAAGGACCGTTCTCTGAAGGATTATGTGTGGCACTGGTTTCTTATCAACGGATACGATGAGACTGACGGCACGATGATGGTAAAAACCGTTACATACAGCGGTTTCTGGTGGTTTGATCTCAGGAAAATGTGGGATACAGGGTATAATAACAAGGGCGGACTGGTCCTTTACAGGCTGGAAACTGACTAAAACCATAAATAATTATCGGTAAATAAATGGGAAATCCTATAATAACCATAGACCTCCACGGAATGTTCCGTGATGAGGCAATAAAAGCCATCGATAAAGCGCTGAAAAACGCAGATAACAGCACTTATCAGATCAGGCTGGTACATGGATATAACCGCGGAACCAGCCTCAAAAGCATGATAATCGATGAGTACAGGTATCATCCGAAGGTGCTGCGCGTCCAGCCGGGCGACAACTTCGGAACGACCGTACTTGTGTTGCGAGAATTATAAAAAAGGAGAGTTATTGTGAAAACTGTTTGCCTGTATTACAGCAGAACCGGAAAAACCAGATCAATAATGGAGCGAATGGCCAATATGCTTGACGCTGACCTGTTCGAGTACACTGATGGAAAAGACCGCAGCGGTGCTAAGGGTTACGTCGGAAGCTGCATAGATTCATACAGACCACTGCCTCAGGTGGAGATCCTTGGCGGCGAGCCTGAATGGGATAAATATGACAGAGTCATAGTTTCCATGCCTGTATGGGCTGAAGCTCCGTGTGTCGTTGGTAAGGCCTTTCTGAAGCAATACAGCGGCAAGTTCAAAGGTGATTTGCATCTGGTAGTGACTCATATGTCAAAGGCCGGTTACGGCAAAGCGATCGCAAAGGCTTACGGATACAGCTCAGTGAAACCGAAATCATACCTTTCACTGCAGACAAAGAATCACGACTGCGGAGCAGAGATCAGGCATTTTGTAAAAGAGCTGGAGCGTTAAACATCCCTGATGGGGACTATTCCCATAGGACAATATGAAACCAAATTACGAAGAACTGGAAAAAAATATTTGCTATGTGATCAAAGAACAGCACATCAAGCTCGGTTTCAGTGAAAACAGCAGATGGCTGTATTACCCTTTGAGCGCTCTCAACCATATGATGGGCACGGACTGTGACATCGATGGGATGGAGAAGACGCTTGAGGGTTTCTTTGATTACGCTGAAGAAAGACTGGGTCCGGGCAAGGTGACTCACAAGGGCGAAAGATTCTGCCTGCACATGGACCCGAAGGCATCCGTTTATGTGCGTGATAACGTGCCTGAGGAGCCATTCCTCGTGGAGCTTATCGACACGCTTGAGAAGCATGGTACGACCATGGAGCAGGTTGTCGACGTGTTCCGCAGGTACTCAGACAAGGTTCACGCAGAAGAGGCGGACAATGACGAATTCGACATGCTCGTGTACTTTGAGGACGGCAAGCCGGATCCTTTCGTATACTGCCTGGCGGACGAGATGGGTCATGTCACATATCACAGGATGATAATGTCCGAACTGAAAGAGAGACTTTAATAAAAAGGGGTATCCCCACACAGAAAGAGGTGCGAAATGCAATTTATAATCACAGCTTATGACGGAGCGAACATGTTAGATAAGCGGATGGAGGTACGTCCTCAGCATCTCGAGGGCATGGCCGGACTAGGCGAGCACGTAGTATGTGCGGGCGGCCTCACCGATGAGGAAGGCAAGCTGAAAGGTTCCGTGCTTGTAGT
>CADBAC010000458.1 GCA_902792495.1 Ruminococcus flavefaciens
GTAAATGAACATCTTGCCGTCACCGTAGTTGCCTGTGTAGAGGGCAGCCTTTGCTGCTGCAACTACCTTTTCTACAGGAACTGCACATACTGCAATTTCTGCCTTTACCTTAGGAAGCAGATTCATTTCAACAGCTGCGCCACGATAGTAGTTTGTCTGTCCGTTCTGCATTCCGCAGCCAAGAACATTTGTAACTGTGATGCCCTTGACATCAATGTGTTCCATAGCCTCGATGAACTGCTGGAGTTTCTGCTGTTTGAATATTACTACGATGTTTGTGAGCTTTGTTGCTCCGTCAGGTGAAGGAATTGAGTAGTTCTCAACTTCAACTGCCTTGTCAACGGGAACAGCAGGTGTTCCGGGAGTGCCGACCTTCTTCACGCTCTTTGCGTCGTCCTTTGTGTATCCGAACATTCCTGCGTCTGTAAGTGCGGGAGCGAAGTCTGCGTAAGAGGAGATAAGACCGTGTTCTGTAACGCAAGAAGTCCGAAGCCGCCGCCGTAGAAAAGACCTGAGAGCTGATCGCCGTTCTGGTCAACCAGTGAATATCCGGGAACCTCAGGGTTTGCAAAGAGACCAACTGCGATTGTACCCCAGATACCGTTCATCATGTGAACTGCAACTGCACCAACAGGATCATCGATGTGGAGTTTGTAGTCGAGGAACCATACGCCGAAGCATACGAGTAAGCCTGAAACGATACCAACTATTGAAGCGCCGAGGCAGTCTGTTACATCACAAGGAGCTGTGATACCTACGAGACCTGCAAGTGAAGCGTTAAGACACATTGAAACATCAGGCTTGCCGTATTTGAGCCATGTGAATATCATACAAGTTACTGTTGCGATAGCAGGAGCAACTGTTGTTGTAAGAAATACTGAACCGAGCTGATCTATTGAAGTACAAGCTGCGCCGTTGAATCCGTACCAGCCGAACCAGAGGATAAAGCAGCCGAGTGCACCAATTGTAAGGTTGTGACCTGGGATAGCGTTTACCTTGATCTCGCCGTCCTTTGTCTTATGGAATTTACCGATTCTTGGTCCGAGGATTGCTGCACCAACGAGAGCTGCGATACCGCCGACCATGTGGATATGTGCTGAGCCTGCGAAATCGTGGAAGCCCCACTGGCTGAGCCAGCCGCCGCCCCAGCCCCAGTGTGCCTCGATAGGATAAACAACAGCACTGATGATAGCTGAGTAAACGCAGTAGGATAAGAATTTTGTTCTTTCAGCCATTGCACCTGAAACGATAGTAGCTGTTGTTGCACAGAATACAAGGTTGAAAACGAAGTTTGACCAGTCGAAGCTGCCGTAGGAAGTGAAGATATCAAATCCGGGAGCACCTATTATACCGACTAAGTCTTCACCAAAGAGAAGACCGAAGCCTATGAGAATGAAAACTACTGTACCGATACAGAAGTCCATTAAGTTCTTCATGATGATATTGCCTGCATTCTTTGCACGGGTGAAGCCTGTCTCCACCATTGCGAAGCCTGCCTGCATAAAGAATACGAGAGCAGCGCCTATAAGGAACCATACGCCAAAGACTATACCGTTTGTCTCGTCCATGGCTTGTTGTAAAATTGTCTGAGAGTCCATAGAAATACCTCCTTGAAAAGTTACAGCATAAAATTTAAAAGGGGCATATGACATACTGATAGCTCAGTACATCATACACCCCTTTGTGTATGGAATTAGCGCTATAAAACCAAAAAAGAGAACTGCAGACTTTTGGTCTACAGCTCCCTTGCTGTTTACAATGCCATTATAGTCCCTTGGGAAAGATTTGTCAATACCCTTTTTTGAACTTTGGCAGTAATTCATATATTTTTTGCGCTTTAAACACCAAAAGAAATTATTTCTTACAAAGTTAAGTTCGTTGACGTACAAATAAGCATATTAATACTCAATTATACTCAAATACATATTGACTTTTCCGTAAAAGGAACATATAATCATAATATAAAGCAAGGACGCTGCGGAAATTACCGTATGCGTCCTTTTATTGTCTGGAGTGATTTACATGAGTCAAAAACCTGTTATCGGTGTTATCCCTCTTATCGATTATGTGAAAAGCAGTTACTGGATGCTTCCCGGATATTTCGGCGGTATCATTGAGGCCGGCGGCCTTCCTATAATGCTTCCGCTTACAAGTGAAAATACACATATCGAACAAATCACAGAAATGTGCAGCGGATTTTTGTTCACAGGAGGACAGGACGTAAGCCCCGAAATATATTCTGCAAGAAAAATTGGAGCATGCGGAGAATGCAGTCCTGAACGTGACGCAATGGAGACGCTTCTGCTGAAGTATGCAATGCAGTTTGATAAGCCTGTTCTCGGAATATGCCGCGGTATCCAGTTCATGAACGCTTCTCTTGGAGGAACTCTCTGGCAGGATATCCC
>CADBAC010000459.1 GCA_902792495.1 Ruminococcus flavefaciens
TATGATACGGTCGATGCAAACATTAAATTGGGCTTTGCGCCGGACCTGAGAGAGTACTGGTGCGGTGCGCAGATATTGCAGAATTTAGGCGTGAAATCGCTTCGTCTGCTGACGAACAATCCGGGCAAGATATACGGTCTTGAAGGCTTTGACTTCAAGATAAAGGAGCGTGTTCCGATAGAGATACAGCCCGGAGAGTATGACGGCTTCTATCTCAGAACAAAACAGGAAAGAATGGGTCATATATTCAACAAAATAAAATTTGATTAAAGGAGATAATGCATTATGAATATCAACATTATTGAAGGAAAAGTAGTAGCGCCGGAGGGCATGAAAGTAGGCATAGTAGCGTCAAGGTTTAACAGCTTTATAGTTGAAAAGCTTTTGGAGGGTGCTGTTGACGGTCTTGTACGTCACGGCGTTGACGAAAAAAATATTGATGCTGCATGGGTACCGGGAGCATTTGAGATACCTGTTGTTGCTCAGAATATGGCTGAGAGCGGAAAATATGATGCTGTAATATGCGTAGGCGCTGTTATAAGAGGCTCGACTTCACATTATGAGCTTGTTGTAAATGAAACAACAAAGGGCATAGCTCAGGCAAGTCTGAAAACCGGCGTACCCGTACTTTTCGGAGTTATTGCTACTGAAAACATAGAACAGGCTATAGAGCGTTCCGGCACAAAGGCAGGAAACAAGGGTTATGACTGCGCTCTCGGAGCAATAGAAATGGTCAATCTTATGAAGCAGATAAAGAATTAATAATTGATTTGACATTATGAGGAAGTTTTTATATGGTTCTGATTTTTGACTATGACGGTACTCTCCACAATACTAAGCATATTTACGGCTGTGCGTTCCGCAGTGCCTATGATATGCTCGTAAAAGAGGGCTATGCGGAGGAAAGAGTCTATACGGATGAAGATGTTTCAAAATACCTCGGAGTAAGTGCGCCTGACATGTGGAAGGACTTTATGCCGCAGCTTGCAGATGAGGTATGGCAGAGAGCAAGCATGATAATAGGCGGTGAGATGATAGAAGGTGTGCTGAACGGAAAGGCACAGCTTTTTGACGGCATTACAGATATGCTTGACGAGCTTAAAGCGAGAGGGCTCAAAATGGCGATACTTTCTAACTGCCGTCATGCTTATATGGACGCTCACCGGAAAGCGCTGGGGCTTGATAAATGGTTCGACAGCTATTTTTGCGCTGAGGATTATGACTTTATACCAAAAGAGGATATTTTTCCGTTCATAAAGGAAAAATATCCTGATGAAAGCTTTATTATGATAGGCGACAGAGCATCTGATTTCCGTGTAGGAGAGGTAAACGGCTTAAAAACTGTTGGCTGTGCTTACGGCTTCGGTACAGAGGAAGAAAGAAAGCTTTGTGATATTATCGTAAACTCGCCCAAGGAGCTTTTGAGCCTGGAATGGTGATTTTTAAACGGAGGTAATATTTATGAGAAAAGTTACACTGAAAGCTATATCTTTTATTATGGCGTTTCTTATTATGACAGGTTTTGCATTCGTTTTTTCACAGGGAACACTTATTGCTTTTGCTAATGCTGCTGATGATGTGGAGCCTTCTTATCGTGAAGGAATTTACGGCGATTTCAAATATTGGGTAGTGTCATTGTCGAACAGTGTTCCGTTTATAGAGATAGGTTCATATAAGGGAAATAAAAAAGAGGTGGTGATACCTGATAAAATTGAGGAACGATATGTAAGAGGCATTTCTGCATATGCATTTTCTGAAAATAATACCATAGAAAAAATATTATTTCCTGATACGCTTTTATATATTGAATATAATGCGTTTGAAGAATGTAAATCTCTTAAAAGTATAGTGATATCTGAAAATGTCACATCAATAGATGAGGATGCATTTAAAGGCTGCAGCAATCTGAAAATATACGGTAAAGAGGGCAGTTATGCCGAGACATATGCCAGGAAATATAATATACCTTTTGTAAAGTATGTTTTTGAAAATGGAGTGACTCTGAATAAAAGCTCTCTGTCATTGACAAAAGGTGATACAGAAACACTTAATGCTGTTATTGCGCCTACAGATGCTACAGACAGGTCATTGAGCTGGACAACTTCAGACAGTTCTGTTGCGAATGTTTCAAATGGTACTGTAACGGCTGT
>CADBAC010000460.1 GCA_902792495.1 Ruminococcus flavefaciens
TCTGCTTTCATTTCAAGCACATCCTTTCAGATAATAATTCTGCAATATAATTATATCACATATTTTCGCATTAGTAAAGAAAAAGTTTTGTAAAATATGTGGTATTCTCAGTGAAAGAACAGCCTGATAGTGTAAAAAAGCTTATGCTTTATCAAAATTTTCGGGTACTCAAAAAGCGCCCGTAATATAAAAATATCTTTTTTAACAGACCGGTGACAGCCATCAGCATTACTTTTTCACAAGCTGTGCAACTGCGGCAAAATGCTTCACTGTGAACTCCTCAGCAGCCTTTTCCTTCAGCATAGCCATATGTTCCTTTTCCCACTCCGCTATCTTTTCAGGCGGCAGAGAAGCGCCTATTCCACGGCAGGCTTTCATTCTGCCGTTCCACTTCTCACGGGTAAACGGCACATCAAGCAGTATCTCCGCTGTATGGGCAATTTCAAAATAAGGGCTGTACGCATCAGGCACACTTATGGGGTGAACCCTCTCCCCTCCGCCGCTCCAGTCGGGGCTGTACTTGAGTACCAGTTCTTCGCTTGCGCCTGCTATCTCGTCCTCGAAAGGAAGCCAGTTCATCATGAGCATAAGGAAGCTTCCGCCCTTTTTCAGCATCCTTGCAAGCGCAGGAGCGATACGCTCATGGTCGAAATACCAGTAGCACTGACAGGCAGTGATAACGTCAAAGCTTTCATCGGGGAAATCCATATCCTCGGCAGAAGCGGCGATATACTTTATATCCATTCCCTGAGACAGCAGTTCAGCCTGTTTTATCTGCTCGGCGGAAATATCGCTTCCTGTCCATTCTGCGCCGAAACGGTACATATTTCTCGGAAGGACTCCTGTACCCGTGCCGATATCGAGGACTTTCTGTCCCTTGACGCAAAGCCCCATATCAATGATGTACCTGTAGAACTCATCGGGGTAGATATCACGGAATTTAGCGTAATCCTCCGAGGTCTTGCCCCAGTCAAAGGCTTTTCCCTTATCGATGTTTTCAAGTCTGATGTCCATTATCATTACCTCCTTGTAAAAATATGTTATCATTATATCACGCAGAAAAATATAATGTCAACGCTTCTGCCATACGTTTATGGAATAGGATCATTCCGTATTCTGTGAGGTTGGAAAAAATTTTTACGTGTAATAAGGGTGAAAATAATAAATTAATATATCTCAAACAGTTGCAAATCACATATTTCTTTGATATAATAATAACGTATCAGTTTACACCTATACTAAAAATAAAATCAGATTTTATGTCACAAAGTCTCTTGTTATTTCGTATATGATTATGTAACTAAAAATATATGAGCAAAGGAGAAATTATGAAGAACAAAACAAAGATGCTGGTCTGCTCGGCAGCAGCGGCTATAGGACTTATTGCAGCGGCTCCGCTTTCGGCTTCGGCTGCTGTGGATTTTAAAGACAAACCAACAGAATCTTCATGGTATAAAGACGAAAACGGCTGTATCTTCTACTATGACAGCAAGAAACAGGCCGTAACAGGCGAACAGATAATAAGCGGCAAGCCATACATCTTCTCTGAGGACGGCACCCTTAAAACAGGCTGGAGAACTGTAAAAGGTCTCCGCAGATACTACTCTCCCGAAACAGGCGAACAGATATCAGGCTGGATAGACTACGCTGACGGCAAGTATTTCTACTCCGCTGACGGCGGCAAGCAGACAGGCCCTATGTCCGACGATGACGGAAACAGGATATTCTTTGATGAATACGGCAGACTCGTTGAGGAAGAGGGCTTCGTAGCATACGACAAGATGAAAGGCTACGTAAACTCCGACGGACATCTCGCTGTCGGTGATACAGTGATAGACGGCCATCCTTACAAGATTTCAGATACAGGCAATATTGCTACAGGCTGGCAGACCGTGGACGGAAAGAAATATTACTACAATCCCGAAGACGGTAAATTCACAACAGGCCTTATCCACGCTGACGGCAATTACTACATCGTAACGGAAGAAGACGGTATGCTTACAGGCGACTGCACTTTCTCCGATGAACCATACCGCCTCGACAAGGACGGCAAACTCCAGCTTGGCTGGCAGAAATTCGGTGAGGACTCCTGCTTCTATAATGAAGACGCAAGCCTTGCAAAAGGACTCAAAGAAATCGACGGCAGCAG
>CADBAC010000461.1 GCA_902792495.1 Ruminococcus flavefaciens
TTAAGAACGTCGGTCATCTCGTTGCCACGCTCACCGCAGCCGATATATACGATGATATCAGCAGCTGCCCATTTGGCAAGCTGGTGCTGAGTAACTGTCTTTCCGCTTCCGAAAGGTCCCGGGATAGCTGCAACGCCGCCCTTTGCTATCGGGAAAAGGCAGTCAATTACTCGCTGACCTGTTACAAGCGGCATATCGGGAGAAAGCTTTTTCTTGTACGGACGGCCTCGTCTTACAGGCCATTTCTGGATAAGAGTCAGTTCCTTTTCGCCCTTGCCTGTATCAATAACGCAAACGGTCTCATCTGCATGGAATTCGCCTTCGGATATCTTTTTTACAGTACCTTCAACACCGTTTGGTACCATTATCTTGTGAAGTACTATATCAGTTTCGGGTACTGTACCGATGACATCTCCGCCGATCACCTTATCTCCTTCTTTTACTGATGGGGTGAACTTCCACTTCGGCTCTCTTTTGAGCGAGGGAACTTCAACTCCTCTTGCAAGGTTGTTTCCGCAGACCTTGCGGATATCGTCAAGGGGACGCTGTATTCCGTCGAATATGCTTCCGATAAGACCGGGACCAAGCTCAACGCTCATAGGCTCTCCTGTGGATTCAACATTTTCGCCTGTGCCAAGTCCTGATGTTTCCTCATAGACCTGTATTGAAGCACGGTCACCGTGCATTTCGATTATCTCACCGATAAGGCGCTTTTCACTAACACGGACAACGTCAAACATATTGGCGTCACGCATACCTTCGGCAACTACAAGCGGTCCTGAAATTTTTACTACTGTTCCTTTGCTGTACATTTCTGTTTATCCGCCTCTTTCCTAATTTAATATGTCGGAGCCGACAGCCTTTTCGACTGCCTGATGAAGTGCTCTCATGCCATCGCCTGTATTGCCTTCGATTGCAGGTATTAGAACGATGGACGGGAGTTTTGCGCTCCTGTACTTGTTAATAGTATCGCTTACCATTGCAGCAGCAGGTTCTGTGATGTAAATTACTGCAAATTCGCTGGCTGCAAGTTTTGAGATAAGCTTTGATATCTTTTCGGGTTCGGTCTCACGGAATACTGAAAGCCCGAGAGCAGCGAATCCCGAAACGCTGGCTGTATCGCCTATAACTGCTACTTTATACATAGAGCTTTCTCATCCTTTCCGTGATAGTTTCGTTATCTGTACCGCTTTCTTTGCAAACGGTCAGTATCCTGATGTCTTTGATCTCTGCCTCTTTTGCGATGAAGTAAGCAGCAAGGGGCTCAATGCCGAATGCCATCATACGTGCGGTTTCTGCGTGTTCCGTTATAATGTCATCGCACCACTTCTCAAACTGAGCAGGCGAGCTTTTCAGCAGCGCTGCACCGTCACTGAAAGAGGTATTTTCAAGGTGAGCGAAAAGAGCATCCGTTCCTTCTGCGGCGGCTCTTGCAAGGTCTTCCTTATCGAGTTTTCCGCATCCGCAGAGGGCCTTTTCTATAAAAGGCAACGTCTTTTTCATAAGGCATGACCTGTATGCTGTCTTTATATCAGCGCAGGATGTGATAAGCTGTGCGTACTCCTGCATGAAGCTGTTTCCCAGTTCATCAGCGCTTTTGCACATAGCTTCAAGGCAGGCTTTGTCTATCAGCATATCCGAGAGCTGACCGTCAAGAGTTTCTGTGACAAGCTCATAAGCCTGTGCAGCTGTTTCCCTCATATACACCGGAAGTATGCCGTATTCCTTTTTGCTTACGGCTTCTTTGAGGTCATCAAGGGAAACGTTTGAGGGTTCGATATAATAAAGCTTCGGATCACGGTTATGGATCATCGCTTTGATCACAGCTTTGAGGTTATGAAAATCGTTCCTGTAGAGCAGGATCTTCAGTTCTTCGCTGTCAGGAGCGTAGTTCTGTATCAGATCCCATACCTGCTGCAAAGTGTTCTGCGGAGTATCCGTATTTTTCTTTGAAGCAAGCATAGCTTTCAGATCGGCATTTGTTCTTGCGGCAATGAGCTGATCAATGTCGTTTCTGCTGAGCAGGCTGCTTTCCATGGCTCTTACTGCACCTACAGCGTTTGCATATTTTGTTCCGCTCATCATTCCACCTGCCTGAACAGTTCTCTTGCGGCGATATCTCTTACTTCTTCGGATTCTGATTCGATT
>CADBAC010000462.1 GCA_902792495.1 Ruminococcus flavefaciens
CCTATGGAACTTTCAGAAATTATGAAAGCAAGTTAGGACGCTATCGCAGGACAGCCGGAATGACGGAAAGGGTGATACTTTGAGAAAGCTGAAAAAATACACACCTACAAAATTTATGGCAAAAGGCTCGCACTATGACAAAGCCGCTGCCGATTATGTGGTGAACTTCATCGAACAGCTGCGGCATACAAAAGGCGAATTTTACAATCAGCCGTTTGCACTGATTGACTGGCAGGAAAGAATAATTCGTGACATTTTCGGAACGCTCCGTTCAGATGATTATCGTCAGTTTAATACTGCGTATATTGAAATATCAAAAAAATCAGGTAAGCTATTGTCACTTTCTACGCTGATACCCACTCCTCACGGCTATACAACAATGGGAGAAATCCAAGTCGGTGATGAACTTTTTGATGATAACGGTCATGTATGTCATGTCATTGCAAAGAGTCAGCTTGATTTCAGCGAACAGGCATACAAAATTACTTTCAAGGACGGTGCCGTTGTTGAAGCGGGAGAACATCATCAATGGGCAGGTGAATACACGCACGGCAAAAGGAAAAGGTGTGTGTTGACAACAAGGGAGCTTGTTCATCTGCCAAAGGACGGAAATTCATACAAGTTCAGAATACCTGTTGCCGGATGTGTAGATTATCCGCAGACGGAACTTCCTATTGAACCGTATCTGATGGGATATTGGTTGGGAAACGGTCATTCGGTAAAGCCTGAAATCACTGTAAAAACAAGTGATATTCCAACTGTTCTCAAAAACATCATGCCCTATCACAATGTAGAAACCGCATGGCAGAATGTCGGGGACAGCGTTATTTTTCGTGTGAGAGATTTGAAGTGTGTGCTTCTCCGTTCTTTCCATGATAAAGTGATACCTGAAAAATATCTGCGTTCATCCAAAGAACAGCGTTATCGCTTATTGCAGGGACTGATGGATTCCGATGGCACTATCAATGATCGTAAAGGACAGGCAGTTTACACTTCGACAGAAAAAGCCTTATCCGAAAGTGTCAGTGAACTTCTATGGAGTCTGGGCATCAAGAATGGAATATCAACCGCTGAATCAACTCAGCGTAAGGATTGGAGTGCTTCAAGCTGTGAGTGCGGAAGAATAGCAACAGGCGAAACTTTGTATTATGTCAAATACACCGCTTTCGATGATATGCCTGTTGCCGGACTGGAACGCAAGCTGAAAAACAGAGTGCCGAGAAATCCCGAAACAAGAAGTCATTACCGCTACATTGACAAAATTGAAAAAATCGAAAATCACGGAATGCAGTGTATTCAAGTCGATTCTCCGTCTCATCAGTATCTGGTGGGGCGTTCTTTTTTGCCGACACACAACAGCGAATTGGCGGCGGCTGTCGCTCTGTATATGCTGTGTGCAGACGGCGAGCAGAGAGCCGAAGTTTACGGCTGTGCCGCTGACAGAGACCAGGCATCGCTTGTTTTCGATGTGGCCTGCGATATGGTTCGTCTGTGTCCTGCCCTGCGGAAACGCTGCGATATAAGACCAAGTCGAAAAACGATACTTTTCAAGCCGACCAACAGCATTTACAAAGCCCTTTCTGCCGATGTTGCCGGAAAGTCGGGTGTCAATGTTTCGGCACTTATTTTCGATGAACTGTGGGTGCAAAAGGACAGAAAATTCTTTGACATGATGACAAAGGGCACTTCCGATGCAAGAAAAAATCCTCTCCACTTCATCATCACGACAGCCGGAAATGATACACATTCCATTTGCTATGAACTTCACCAAAAAGCAATGGATATTATTTCGGGCAGAAAAGTTGACCCGACATTCTATCCGTGCATTTATGGTGCAGAGGAACATGAGGACTGGACAGACCCCGAAGTGTGGAAGAAAGCAAATCCGTCACTCGGTATCACGATAGGCATTGACAAGGTACAAGCCGCCTGTAATTCAGCACGGCAGAATCCGGGAGAAGAAAATGCTTTCCGACAGTTAAGACTCAATCAATGGGTAAAACAGGCTGTCAGATGGATGCCTATGGAAAAATGGGATAAATGTGCGTTTGCTGTTGATGAAGAAATGCTCGAAGGTCGTGTATGCTATGGCGGACTTGACCTGTCAAGCACAACCGATATTACGGCATTCGTTCTCGTTTTTCCGCC
>CADBAC010000463.1 GCA_902792495.1 Ruminococcus flavefaciens
TTCAATATGTCAATAATAATGCATGGATCAATGTCGTATCAGGCAAAATAATTATAGATTTTAACTCGTTTTCTTTCCCGTCACAAAAAACTCCCTCATCACAGAAAAACCGGTGATGAGGGAGTTTTTATCATATCGCAAAGGCAAACTATTTTATTATGCCGGCCTTGTATGCTTCAAGAAGCTGGCGGAGATCGTTTATCTTTTCCAGTATCTCCTTGCCTTTGTCGGTATCGGAAATATTAGCACGATGTTCCAGCTTTTCAACAAGATGGATAGTTGGTGTATTGCCGCTTTCGCCTGCCACAAAAGGCTTATGCTCGGCAAGGTTGAGGCTGTGGGAATCATAAATAAGGGTGTAGCCTGCTATACCTGTCGTTGACTGGTAAGCCTTGGAAATACCGCCGTCAATGACAAACAGCTTTCCGTCCGCCTTGACGGGACTTTCGCCGTTCTTTATCTTAACGGGAACGTGGCCGTTTATTATGTGGCCTTTCTCAGGATCAAGCCCGAAATGTTCAAGCAGTTCCATACAGACTTCTGCCTTTTCCGAGAAAGTGTAATATGCGTTGTAATTCTCGGTATGAAGCATTCTGTCCGAAAGAAGCCCACGCTCAAAGAATGCCATTTTATCCTTTCCGTAAAGCGGCGACTTCGCTCCGCACCAGAGATACCACATAAAATCTCCTGCGTATTCCCTTTCGGCACCGCTTCCGAAATATGCCTGATTTACCAGTTCGCCAAGTTTGTCAAGAAGGGCCTTTCCGGAGTATTTCTGTCCGTGGATATTCACGCTCTGTAAATCGCCGTTTTCGTCCATAGGGATACATCCATGAAAAAGGAGATTGTTGTTGCAGGTCTTGTACATCGCTCCCTTTGCGTAAATGAAACGGATATGTCTCTGAAGCTTTTCGCTGTGGCGGAAGGAAGCTTTCAGTACATTCATAAGTTCGGCTTCGCCCTCGGAAAGTGTAAGCGGTGAATCAGGATCAACTGTCGGGAAACTCTTGTCAAGGAGTTCATGTTTTATGCCGTTCACCACAACAGTGCCGCTTGCAAAATCAGTCCTTCCGAAAAGGTCACGGTCAGCCATTTCCCACTCGGGATGTTTGGCGATAAGCTGACCTTCAAGCTTCATCTGGATTATCGTTATGGCTTTGTGCATTTTTGCCGCTAAGTCAAGATCAACGGGGTCATAGATATTGTCGTCGAGAGCGTTTGGCATATAAAGCCTGCAATCATCGTCCTTGTAGGTCTCAGCCGCAAATACCGCAAGGGCCCGGAGATTCAGACCGTAGCCGTCCTCAAGCACATCGAAGTTGTTGTACCTCATTGCTATGCGGATAACATTGGCGATGAGAACGGGATTTCCTGCGGCGGCTCCCATCCACGAAACATCGTGATTTCCCCACTGTATATCCACATCATGTATCTTCATAAGCTCATCAAGTATAATGTCAGCACGAGGGCCTCTGTCAAAGATATCGCCTATAATGTGGAGTTTGTCGATACAGACAGACTGTATTAGCTTGCAGAGTGAGATTATAAAAGTCTCGGCAATGCCTGTGCTGATAATAGCGCTGATTATTTCATCGTAGTAGTAGTCCTTGTTCACATCGTCGGTAACGTTAAGAAGTTCATCGAGAATGTACACAAGGTCCTCGGGGATGCGCTTGCGTATCCTTGAACGTGTATACTTTGCGGAAACTCTCTCGCATACAAGTATAAGGCGGTAAATAGTCAGACGCATCCATTCATCGCAAAGTTCATCATTAGTGGCGAGACGGGCTATCTCCTTTTCGGGATAATATATAAGTTCGGCAAGTTTTTCACGGTCTGCACCCGAAACAGTTTTGCCGAGTACAAGGTCTGTCTTTATCTTTATCATTCCCGAAGCGCTTCTCAGCATATGCAGAAAAGCTTCATATTCTCCGTGAATATCGCTGAAAAAGTATTCCGTTCCTTTTGGAAGGCTTCGTGTAGCGGAAAGATTGATTATTTCGCTGGCGGCACTTTCAATAGTAGGGTATTCTCTGGCAAGAAGCTGAAGGTATTTCAGATCCATGTTATCACTCCGTTCGGTGCAGTATTAAGCTTTCAAATTGAGATGCTTTTTTTCAATTATAACACATCTGTTCCGATGAAG
>CADBAC010000464.1 GCA_902792495.1 Ruminococcus flavefaciens
CTTACGCGGGTATTCCACAAAACGGCCATATTCTTTTGCATTTCGCCGCTCGGAATGTTGCCGGGAACAAAGCGGCGGATTTCAGCTCCGCATAGAACTTTCTCAGCTCATCATCTGGAGCAGTGTACTCGGACTGATAAAGATAGCAGGGCATATAGTCAGTGCGGTGCTTTACGGAGTCCACCTCAGCAGTTCCCTTTATTTCAAAGTCAAGGTAGCGGTGGTCGTCCCTCAGATAGCCTGCCGTCACATTGTTGCCGAATGCGTCAACAGTCTGCTGAGTCGGAACATATGGAGAAATATTCAGGCTGCACGAAAGAATATGCTGAGAAGTGCTCTCCGGAGGCATTATACGAAGTGCAAAGCTGTGGTCGTGAACGTAATCATCGAATGTCAGCTTGGTGGAAAAATAGAAGTTAATTCGTTTCATACCGCCGCCCCCATTGGTTCAAAAAGATGTTCAAGATCAACGAGTGCGGTGCTGCTTTCCGATGAATATTTCTCCGCAGAGCCTACTATATCCTCGATCTCTCCGAAATACTGTGAATTGCAGCAGAACGGTGTATTTTCGGGGACATTTTTCAGTCTCTTGCACAGCCGCCCGAACTCCTTTTTAACAGATTTGTAGGGATAGCCTGTGCGCATATACAGGTCGAGCCGCTCCACTGTTTTTCCGCAGTAGATGATGTTTTTCTTTTCTTCATCGTACACGTTGTCCGCAATGCAGCCCCAGAACGCATACAACTGATCCACAAGCGGAAGAAGTGAAAGCCGTGTATTTTCCGACATTTCAGACTTTGCAAGGGTGTCCTTTGCAAGCTGCAAAAATGAAAGCGTTTCCGTTGAAATTTCCTCACGGAGAACTATGCCGTTGTCATATGCTCTTTCAAGACTGTATGCGACGGAGTTCGGATTTGTACTGTCGTAAAGAAAGCTGCGGAAGAAATCCCTGTTGCTGCCGTAGCTGTCGGAAAGCCCGAAATATCCCAGATATTCAGCATATCCGGACCTATTGTCTATGGTTCTGTCATAGAGCTTCTGCAATGTTTTCAGAGTTGTGAAAACCCTTTCGGTATAGCGTCCCAGCCAGTAAAGGCGGTCGCTGTGTTCTAACGAGATAGTACCCATGTATCCTTAAAGCCTCCTCCTTGCGATGAGTTTACTACGAATGAATCGGGATTTCGCGAGAACCGTGTAAGTCCCGACGCCCACACCTTTGTTATTTTGCCTGTCAGCACAAATGCTCTCAGGTCGGCTTTACGCATCACCGTTTCGCCGTTGTCGAAAATCGGCAAATCGAGGAAATCGATGACCTCCTGTGCGATAAATCTTCTTGGCTCGGCGATTATAGTTCTGCGGAATTCCTCTAATTTTTCTTTTGTAAGGTCGTTGCCGAAGACTACTCCGTATCCGCCAGCCTCCGCAACGTCCTTGATGACCAGCTTTTCGAGATTGTCCAGAACGTACTTCATGTCGTCCTCATAGAACGGCAGATACGTCGGAGCATTGTGAAGTATCGGCTCCTCGTCAAGATAGTATTTTATCATCTTAGGCACAAAATAATAGATTCCCTTGTCGTCAGCCACGCCGTTTCCCGGAGCGTTTATAATTCCCACATTTCCGCTGCGGTAGACCTCCATGAGATTGGGTATTCCGATAAGCGATTCAGGCAGGAAGTTCAGCGGGTCAAGATATTCATCGGCAATTCTGCGGTAAAGAACGCCTATCCTTGTTTTGCCGCCCGAATAAGTTCGGTGATAAAGGATGTTGTCCTCGACAAAAAGCTCATCGTTCTGCACAAGTACCGAACCAGTATGCTCCGCCAGATAGGAGTGCTCAAAGTATGCCGCATTATACCGCCCGGGAGTTAGTATCGCCCTAATGCCGCCGCAGTTTGCATTCTCCATGGTCTCTTTCAGCAGCTTTGCGTAATTGCGGTTATCAACTATGTCATTTTCCTGGAATGCCTGCGGTGCAGCGATACGGGTAAGCTCCCTTGCGATAAGCGGATAGGAAGCGCCTGACGGTATACGCAGATTGTCCTCCAGTATGTACCATTCCCCGTCCTTTGCCTGCACAAGGTCGATGCCTGAAATATGGCTGTATACCTTGTTTTTCGGAGTTATTCCCTCGCACTGAGCAAGGT
>CADBAC010000465.1 GCA_902792495.1 Ruminococcus flavefaciens
AGCCTCGCATACTGCAACTGTACCCTTCTTGAGTGTGGGGTTCTCGAAAACGCCCATAGGTCCGTTCCATACAACTGTCTTAGCAGACTTTGCAGCGTCTGCAAAGATAGCAGCAGTCTTTGGTCCGATATCGAGACCCATCATGTCAGCAGGGATTTTGTCGGAATCAATGTACTCAACAGAGATCTCAGCATCGATAGGATCAGGGAATGAAGCAGCGATAGCTGTATCAACAGGGAGAAGGATCTTCTTGCCGAGCTTCTCAGCCTTAGCCAGCATCTCCTTGCAGTAGTCAAGCTTCTCGTCGTCAACGAGAGACTTACCGATAGAGCCGCCCTGAGCCTTGATGAATGTATAAGCCATACCGCCGCCGATGATAAGTGTATCACACTTCTCGAGGAGGTTAGAGATAACGTTGAGCTTGTCAGCAACCTTAGCGCCGCCGAGGATAGCAACGAATGGGTGCTCAGGATCCTCTACTGCATTACCGAGGTACTGGATCTCCTTCTGCATGAGGTAGCCTACTGCTGTTTCCTTAACGAACTTTGTAACGCCTGCTGTTGAAGCGTGAGCACGGTGAGCAGAACCGAAAGCATCCATTACGAATACTTCGTCGTCAACGAGGTCAGCCAGTTCCTTGGAGAACTCCTCGCCGTTCTTAGTCTCTTCATTGCCACGGAAACGTGTATTTTCAAGAACAACGATCTCGCCGTCGTTCATAGCTGCAACAGCCTTCTTTGCGTTATCGCCGACAACTGTGTCGTCAGCTGCGAAAGTTACCTTAGTGTTAACGAGCTCGCCCAGTCTCTTTGCAGCTGGAGCAAGAGAGAACTTAGCCTCTGGGCCGTTCTTTGGCTTGCCGAGGTGTGAGCAGAGAACTACCTTTGCGCCGTTCTCTACGAGCTTGTTGATAGTAGGGAGAGCAGCCTGGATACGGTTATCGTTAGTGATCTCGCCGTCCTTCATAGGAACGTTGAAGTCTACTCTTACGAGAACCTTTCTGCCCTTTACGTTAATGTCTTCTACTGTGACTTTGTTTAATCCTGCCATTGGTATGACATCCTTTCGTTATATACTTTGTATCTGTCGGAGCGCAAGCCCTGTGCGGCTGATATTGCAGACAGATCTCATTGTTGTTAATAACTTAACAACGTACATTTCTATTTTACACTATTTCATAAGATTTTGCAAGTATTTCCGTAATATTTTTCAAAAAAATTCATTTTGTGAGGACAGCCCCTTTGCAGGGACTGAAAATATCCGCAGGTGAAGCACATAGCGCAGAAACAAGTTCACAGAAATTTTACAATCAATATTCAATGGGTTTGCGTTGAATCATGGCTGTTTTCCGCACTATAGTGAAAGGCGGTGCTTACTATGAACATGAACAGAAACTTCACACGCATACCCAACGACGTCCTCGAGGCTCTCTGCACTCTTAATGTGTCAGGCAGCGAGATGAGGATACTTCTCTATATAATCCGCAGGACTTACGGCTTCAACCGTGACTTTGCCGAGATTCCTCTGTCTGAGATAGCTTCGGCTGTAGGGATGTTCGCTTCCCATGTGTCAAGGGCACTGAAAAAGCTTTCTGAAATGGGACTTATCGAGCGTCACGCCGCAAAGGGAATGCGTCCCCAGACCATCTCACTCAGCGAGAAGTTCATGCAGTTACCGGAAATGGTAACAGTTACCGAAAATGACAACCCTGCTGTTGCCGAAAATGGTAACTCCTCTGTTGCCGATATTGGTAACTCTACAGTTGCCGGAAATGGTAACCATACATATAAAGAAAGAAAAAAAGATATTAAAGAAAGGGAAAGAAAAGCCCGTGGACCATACGGCTTTGTTCTTCTTTCCGATGATGAGTTCAAGGAGCTTACGGATGATTACGGTGAAAGTAATACACGGGACTACATCAGGAAAGTTGATACACACGTAAAGGCAACGGGCAGACCATATTCGGATTATGCTGCGGTGATACGCAAATGGATGGAGGATGATAAAGTCAAAAAGGATGATTTCGATATGAGCAAGTATGCGGAGTTCATCAATCGTTTTTAGCAGGATTTTCAAGGGAATAAATCATTATGGGTATATCATTTCCGCTTTCAAACACGTATACTCGCTTGCATACA
>CADBAC010000466.1 GCA_902792495.1 Ruminococcus flavefaciens
TTTATCGGGGAAAACCTTTCTGAGGAAAGGTTCTTCCCCGAACCCCTTTCCAAAGACTTTTAATAGAATTTTGCCCCATAATAGGGCACACTTGCAAGACTTGAAAAAAACTTGCTTTACTGGTGTGTGCCCTATTATGGGGCAAAATTAATAGTCTTGGGAAACGAATTCGAGAAGAATCTTCTTCAAATAGTCTACCTCAATAATACATATAAAACTTCTTTATAAGTACAGTGGTTATTGGCTTCCCTTGTTTTTATCAGATAGTATAGACTCTGTCACGGAGTTTATCCTCGAAGTCTTTGACGTTCATGGGTTTATCGAAGAAGAATCCCTGAGCCATTTCGCAGTTATTCTCGGACAGGAGCTGGAGCTGTTCCATAGTTTCCACGCCTTCTGCCACGCACTCAAGTCCCATTTCCTTAGCCATAGCCACGATGTACTTGAAGAGTATCCTGTCCTGCCAAACATTTTCCGAACCGCAGGCGGGGAGGAGGCTTTTGTCCAGTTTCAGGACGTTCCACGGTATCTCCTTGATGAGGTTCAGCGACGAATAGCCTGTTCCGAAATCGTCAACAGATGTAGCGAAGCCGTTCTGTCTCAGGCCGTTGATGGCTTTCTGGAGTTCCTTGAATTCCACGGGATTGATGGTCTCGGTGAGCTCAAGTTCGATGAGGTCGTGGGGGAGCTCATATTTATCCACTATCGAACATACCTGAGTTACCAGAAGCGGATTTTTCAGGTGCATTCTTGAAAGGTTTACGGAGATGCGGACAGGCTTTATACCTGCGTCTATCCATCTTCTCAGGTCTGAACAGACTTTACGGAGCATATAGAAATCCAGTTTGCAGATATCGTTGCTCTGTTCGAGAATGGGGATAAAAAGTCCGGGGGGAACGACTTTCTCGTTATGGATCCATCTGCAAAGAGCCTCGGCCCCGGAAATGGTGTAGCCTTTAAGGCTTACCTTGGGCTGATAATTGACGATGAACTCCTCGTTGGCAATAGCGTCGTCGAAAGCGGCATTGATAGCTGAAGCACGTTTCTGCATCTCGAAAAGTTCCTGATCGAATTCGATTATCTGAGCCTTTGCCGAGCGCTTTGCTTTCTGCATGGCGATATGTATCCTGTCCATGATCTCGCTTGAAGTTATGGCATACTTTGGCTGTTCGCTGATCTTGTAAAGCCCGACAGAAGAAGACATACGCACACTTTCCCCGCAGATGTCGGGGGCATCTATATTGACACCGAGAAATATCTTTGATACCACAGGAAAATTCTCCGTCTTGATTATTGCGGCAAAATTATCGCCGCCGAGACGGCACAGCGCTTCTTCTTCTGAAAGCTTTGAGTTTATGAGATCTATGTAGCGCTGCATGATCTTAGTGCAGTTATTCCGGCCGATGCGGTTATTTATCATATTCAGCTGTTTCAGGTTGAAGTTTACAGCGTAATACCCGAAGATCTTGTCCTCTCTGATAAGTGAAGCAAGGAATCTGTGGAAATACTTCAGATTATACACCTTGAACTCGGGATCGTAAAATGCGAGCTTTTTTGATAGCTCGATCATTCTTGTTCTTCCGTTGAAGATAAAGAGCATATCGCAGATACTCTTGATCCTGTTCTTTTCCTCCACACTCCACTCAGGCTGGCCTTTCAGCGGAAAAATAATATATACCGCAGTATTATCGGTCAGAGTTGCGTATCTGAACTCAATACTGTTGCTCTGAAACATAGTTTTCACAGCG
This sequence comes from Ruminococcus flavefaciens, assembly GCA_902792495.1. Taxonomy (GTDB): domain Bacteria; phylum Bacillota; class Clostridia; order Oscillospirales; family Ruminococcaceae; genus Ruminococcus; species Ruminococcus flavefaciens_Z. Next base: position 1,749 of record CADBAC010000466.1, read on the forward strand.
CCGATCCTGAGTATCTCGCACAGATCTTTTATTGCGTCCTGTACTTCGTTGGTAAATGTATCATCCGAGCTTTGCATCTTATTGAGAAAATACTCAAGAGAACTCAGATATTTGTTGCTATCCATATAACTTCCCCTCCTGATACGATTATCAGTAACCATGGATAACACCGTACAAACAGCATCATTGTGCACTGCGGTATTATCCTATATTATTATATCACAATTTAATATAAAATCAACAGGTCAGATTTTAATAATATGTGAATTTTTCAGAAAAGGATAAATAGGTTTATATAAATGTGTGAATATTACACAAAGGCGGCTGAAATATTGAAATACAACGGTACAGCGTAACTATTGACACATTTTTCAAAACGTGGTATAATTTATAAGTAATGAAAAAACGTAATAATGAGACGTATATATACAGTCAGTACATGGATGCGTAGCCATGTTGTCCGCTGCTTGCGAAGCGGCGGCATTTTTTTTAACGGAGGTCGGTATAATGAAAAAAATAAACATCAGGACAAGCCATCCGTATGATGTTGTAATTGAACGTGGTGCTGTCAGAAAGTGCGGAGAACTTATCGCTGAGATAACTTCTTCACGCAAGGCAGTTATAGTTACAGATGATACGGTGGGCGGACTTTACGGCGAGACAGTTTTAACTTCACTGAGAAACAGCGGATTTGAGTGCGATATCTTCACTTTCCCTCATGGTGAACAGTCAAAGTGTCTGTCGAATCTGGGTGATATTTTCGACTTCCTGTGTAAATGCAATATAACACGAAGCGACATTCTCATTGCTCTCGGCGGAGGCGTAGTCGGCGATATAACAGGATTTGCCGCAGCTTCATTCCTCCGTGGCATTGATTTCGTGCAGATACCCACAACTCTCCTTGCTCAGGTGGATTCATCCGTAGGCGGTAAGACAGCAGTTAATATCAAGGGCGGCAAGAACCTTGTAGGTGCATTCAAGCAGCCTTCACTTGTCATCTGCGACAGTGACACACTGAAAACTCTCCCGAGAGAGACTCTTGCCGAGGGAATGGGAGAATGCATAAAGTACGGCATGATCCGTGATGAGAAACTCTTTGAGCTTATGGAATCCCATACCCTTGACACTCTCGATGAGATAATGGACGAAATGGTCTATGCCTGTGTAGATATAAAGCGTTCGGTAGTTGAGAATGACGAATTTGACAAGGGAGAGCGTATGCTTCTTAATTTCGGTCATACTCTCGGTCACGCTCTCGAAGCATGGCATAATTATACCGACTACGCTCACGGCTATGGAGTTGCGGCAGGAATGTGCATGATAACCGACATCCTTGCACCTGACCTTTCCGACAGACTGAAGAAGTGCTGCGAGGCCTACGAACTCCCGACCGGTACAGACATCCCGATGAGCGAACTCCTTCCGTTCTGCAAGATCGACAAGAAAAACGAGGCTAAGAATATCAATTACATTGTATGCAGAGAAATAGGGAAAGGCGAGATAGTCAAGGTGCCTTTTGATGAATTCTGCCGCCTCATGGAGGGAAAGTAATGGATATACGCATCAGTCCTTCCGTATTGAAAGGCAGAGTTGAGATACCATCCTCCAAAAGCTGTGCCCACAGAGCCATAATCTGTGCCGCACTTTCCTCCGACAGCGAACCATCCGTACTCAGCGGCATCAGCTTCTCAAAGGACATCGAGGCTACTCTCGGCGCTATGGAAGCTTTCGGCGCAAAGTGGGAAATGACCGACAAGGAAAGCGGCACTGTTACAGTATGGGGGATCGGCACCGACCGTGCGAAGGGAAAGCTTTCCATCGACTGCAACGAAAGCGGCTCAACTCTCAGATTTGTTATCCCGATTGCGGCCGCACTTGGCTATGATACGGAATTTATCGGCAGGGGAAGACTTCCTCAGCGTCCAATAGATATATATACCCGTGAACTTGGAAAAAAGGGAATAACATTCAATTATCAGAACACTATGCCCTTTGACATAAGCGGACAGCTTACCAGCGGAAAATACGAGATAGAGGGAAATGTTTCCTCGCTTCCGCTGCTTGAGGGAGATTCGGAGATAATCCTCACATCTCACCTTGAATCACGTCCTTATGTGGACATTACCATTGACACCATGAAGCGTTTCGGCGTTGTCATTGACGAGACCGAGACAAGCTACACCATAAAAGGCGGACAGCGTTACCACTCCCACAGCGAGCGTGTGGAGGGCGACTACTCACAGGCGGCTTTCTTCTGCGTGGCAAATGCTATCGGCTCTGAAATAGAGCTGGGAAATCTCTCACCTGACAGTGTGCAGGGGGATAAGAGGATAATCTCCATTACTTCTGATATCCTCAAAGACGGAGTTATCGGCTCTTTCAGAGAGGACTGCTCCGACATCCCCGACCTTGTGCCCATACTTTCGGTGCTTGCGGCATACGGCAGCGGAGAATCAGTGATATACAATGCCGAAAGGCTCAGGATAAAGGAAAGCGACCGCCTCGAAACTACAGCGGCAATGCTCAACGGCATCGGCGGAGATGTTACCGTGACCGATGACGGACTCATCATCAGACCAACCAAAAAACTAACAGGAGGAAAAGTGGACGGCTGCGGCGACCATCGTATAGTTATGGCGGCAGCAGTGGCAGCACTCGGATGCAGCGGCGATGTTATCATCACAGGTGCAGAAGCTGTTGAAAAGTCCTATCCCGATTTCTTCAAGGACTACACAAAGCTCGGAGGTAAGGCGAATGTCATCAATTTGGAATAACAGGATATCAGTCTCAATATTCGGCGAGGCAAGCGGCCCTGCTATCGGTGTGACCATCGACAACCTCCCCTCAGGCGAGTATATCGACACTGAAGAGCTTGCAAAGTTCATGGCGAGACGCTATCCCGAAGTGGGCGGATATTCTGCTTCTCCTTACGAGAATATGATGCCCCATGTGATGTCAGGCATTTTCAACGACCGCACCACAGGCACTCCGCTCTGTGCGTTCATACAGAATATCCCCGAGGATAAGCCTGAGACCGATAATCTTGACAAGCTT
>CADBAC010000467.1 GCA_902792495.1 Ruminococcus flavefaciens
AGATCCTTTCCGACAGTAGGTCCGAACTCTTCAGATGCGAGTACGTCAGAATCTTCGAATCCGTATTTATCCTGAAGTGTTTTCACTACCTTCATACGGTCATCAGCTTTAAGGTCCTTAATAGTTCTGATGATGATCTGCGAGTTGTTTCCGGATGCATATACGATAGTCGGATTGAGATCATATTCAGCGATCACGTCCTTGACCTCGTCTATATCAACTTCCTGTCCGAGCTCGATCTGCATCATAGTACCGCCGGTGAAGTCAATACCATAGTTGAAGCCCTTGAATGCGAAAGCAGCAACACCGATGAGGATGACTGCAAGGCTGAGTGCGTAGAACTTCTTTCTGTTCTCGATAAATTTGATGTTGAAGTTCCAGCTGAACTTCGGAGTTCCGTCTTCCTTGATTCCGAACATCGAAGGTGTTCCGAACTTTTCGCTTTCTGCAAGGAGATTAACGAAGAGCTGTGTAATGAATACAGCCGTGACTACGGAAACTACAGTACCTATCATCAGTGTGAGTGCGAAGCCCTTGACAGATGTAGTACCGAACATGTAGAGCACGAACGCTGCGACAAGTGTAGTGGTCTGTGAGTCTACTACCGTTGAAAGAGCAGCACGGTATCCCATGTCTACAGCAACTCTGACAGACTTGCCCTTCTGGATCTCTTCTCTGATTCTGGTGAAGATAATGACGTTGGAGTCAACAGCCATACCTATGGACAGGATGATACCTGCGATTCCAGGAAGAGTAAGTACGGATCCCATGCCTACCATGATCCAGAGTACGAGCTGGATGTAGAGCAGAAGTGCGAGGTCCGCGATAACTCCGAGCATTCCGTAAGCAATTACCATGAGGATGAGAACGAGTCCAAGACCGATGGCTCCTGCCTTAACGGAAAGCGAGAGAGCGTTGGCTCCGATTGTAGCGGTCTGAACTGATGAGTTGATCTCTGTCAGATTAGCAGGAAGAGCACCGCCCCTGATAAGTGCTGAGAGCTGTGATGCTTCTGTTTCGCTGAATCCGCCTGATCTGGTAATTTCACATGTTCTTGAATTTATCTTTTCATGAACGAGCGGTGCCGAGATTACCTCATCATCGAGTGCTATAACTATAGCTCTCGGGTCAACGAGGTTGCCTTCTTCATCAGTCATCTTGGCTTCTACCTGTCCCTGATAAGCTTTTTCAGTAGCATCTGCAAAGAGATTGCTTCCCTCATTAGTAAAGTCGATGGTGATCTTGTAGCCGCCGTTCTCTGTATCGTTCGCAAGCTGAGAGTCGCTTATTCCTTCACCTGTGAGGGCAAGTGTGCCGTCAGCAAGGAAGAACTGCAGCTGCGCTGTACGGCCTATCTGTGAGATGGCTTCTTCAGCGTCTTCAACACCAGGCATCTCAACTCTGATACGTCTGTCACCTTCTATTGAAACCTGGGCTTCGCTGATACCCATGGCGTTAACTCTGTTTTCGAGAACGCTCTTTGTCTGATTCATGATTCCTGCAAGCTCTGTTCCGGTTTCCGGTGTATCAGCTTCGAGCAGTACATAAACACCGCCGTTGATGTCGAGACCGTACTTAAGCTGTTTTCCGAGATTTCCGAAATTGCTTCCAAGACCGAAAAATGATACCAGCCATGATGCTATGAGCAGCACGACTATAAGTACCGCAAATACTTTTCTTCTACCTGTTTTCTTTGATTTCATAACTCCTAAATACCTTTCAATTATTAGCCGCATTTTCAAAAAAGCGCAAAATACGACATTAAATAATTATTCAATCTATTGTACTCGTTTAAGCTTTATTTTTCAATGAAAAAAGCACATCCGAAAGGCTTTCGGATGTACTTATTTCAGTTCTTTTCTGATGTTATTTATTCAGCGTCGTCGGATTTTCTGCTGAGCTTCTTAGGAGTTACCTTTTTGTCTCTTGAAGGAGCTTTTTCTTCCTCAGCTTCCTTTGCGGCTTCCTTTGCTGTAGCCTTGGCTGCTGCGTTAGGGTCCTTGGCGCTGACGCTTGCGATGGTTTGGCGGCCCCTGTCCCGGCTGATATGGCAGCTTGTTCTGGCATTGCTGCTGGCGGCACTGGCGCTGCCTCTCTGCCGGAAAATGGAAAGAAAAATATCCCG
>CADBAC010000468.1 GCA_902792495.1 Ruminococcus flavefaciens
CCGAATTCTTCCTGACGCTTCGGCTCTGCGGTGAATCTGTCAAGGATATCGAGAAATTCTGCTATGCCGTCCATTTTCAGTGCCGAGCCGAACATACACGGGAAAATACGTCTTTCGGCAATGGCTGAGGCTATGTTGGAAGTTTCAAGCTGTCCGTCAGCCAGATACTTTTCCATCAGTTCCTCGGAGCAGAGTGCCGAGGCCTCGCAGATGTCACCGAAACTTCCCGAAAAATCCGTACAGGCAGGTGAAAGTCTTTTTCTCAGGTCTTCAAGGACATGGCTTCGGTCTGCGCCTGTCAGATCCATTTTGTTTACGAAGATGAATACAGGCACTTCGTACTTCATCAGCAGTTTCCACAATGTGGCGGTGTGGCTCTGAACGCCGTCAGTTCCGCTGATCACAAGTACCGCATGGTCAAGCACCTGCATGGTACGCTCGGTCTCTGCGGAGAAGTCAACGTGTCCGGGAGTGTCAAGGAGAGTGAACTCCGTGTCTCCTGTGGTGAATTCAGCCTGCGCCGAAAATATTGTAATTCCTCTGTCACGTTCAATGGAGTTGGTATCAAGTGTTGAGTTTCCGTTGTCCACACGCCCAAGTTTGCGGATGCTTCCCGAGGTATAGAGCATCGCCTCTGCAAGTGTGGTCTTGCCCGAGTCTACGTGAGCGGTGATGCCCAGAGTTATCTTTTTCATATGTATGCTCCGTTATTTACATTTAAAGTGTTTTTTCCAGTCCTTATAGGCTTCTTTGTAGGTGTCATAAAATGGGCGGACACGTATGTCATTTTTGAGCCAGCCGCTTCTGAGCTCTGTTTCTGACTGCACACCGATGAATTTGTAATCGGAAATATTCCAGCTGCAATAAACCTTTTTGAAGCCCGAATGCTGCGGTACATCCTTAGTTCTGCGCACCATTCTGTTAGCTTTTGTCTTGGGCTTCATAAAATCATTGCTGTGGCGGCATCTGTCCTTGATCACAGCGAATTTTCTGTAGCTTCTGCTCATATGAACACCTCCTGTATACATTTTATCATAAATCAGGACTTTTGTCCATAGTCACATTTTTCTTCTGCTGTGAATATAATGCTGTAAACGAACTAAAGGAGGTTTCTTATGAATGACATGAATTTTGACCGCAGCCCCGAACAGAATGCGCCTGTGAAGGTGATGCGTGTTTTCGACAGCTGCAGCGACAAGGAGTGCCTGACTGACATTGAGGTCACACTGACTGACACCGCTCTTCCGCCTGATACAAACATCGTCAGGACACGTTCGGCCGCTGTTGAGAGCGTTTGCGTCAATGTCGAGCCTATCCCATTCAATAAGGGATTCTATTCCATTGACCTTGCGTTTACTTTCCGTGTGGAGATACAATGCTATGAGAGGGCTTGTGCTGCGCCTGTTACTGTTTTCGGTACTGCTTATGCGTCCAGAAACTGCATACTCTACGGCAGCGGCTCATCTGTAAGGACGTTTACAAGTGCAGACGGCGATAACAGCGGCGAGACATCATTGCCCGACCTGCCCATAGCAAGTGTGTCGGTGCTTGAACCTGTTGTACTTGACACAAAGCTTACAAGAAGCTGTCCCCTTATTCCCGATACTCCCACAGCAAGGCAGTCCGAGGAGCGTGGAGTTTCGGTAACTCTCGGGCTTTTCTATGTGGTGGACCTTGCCCGCCCCGTTACTCTCATGGTACCTACTTATCAGTATAACATCCCACGTAAAGACTGCTGCACCGATACGGATTCGCCCTGTGAGATATTCGATAAGCTGAAATTTCCCGATGAGGAGTTCGCTCCGCCTGCGCTGATGAACAGCTGTGACGGCCTTGATGAGATCATAAGCTGACTGTGAGGCGCTGTAGACGGAAAAGGCGGTGCATGGGTACATATGCGTGGATATTCGCTCTGGCTGCGGCGCTGATGATTTTTGTTATACTGGCAGTCAGGGCAGACAAAGCAGTTCGTCCTGTGGCAAGGATGAGGGCTCAGCACTTTGCGGAGGTGTGCGCTGAAAATATAGTCGAACAGGCGGCGTCGGACTATCTCAGGGAGAATGAGTACACTTACAGCGATTTCGCCGCTGTCCTCTATAACGAGGGAAAGGCTGTGTCCATCG
>CADBAC010000469.1:0-3050 GCA_902792495.1 Ruminococcus flavefaciens
GGTCTGGACAGCTACATCCTCCGCGCAGGCCGCAACAAAGATCTGATCGCCGCCAAGTCCGAGAAATAAGAAAGTTCACACAATCTCCATGGTTTGCCCTTTTCTTTTTCACAGCGTGGTATTAAAATATTTATTAAATGAATCACTGGAAAGGAGTATTCACCATGGGTATGTTAAGCAAACTTGTCACTCTTATTGCAGTTGCGGGCGGCGCAGCGGCCGCAGCCTCCTACTACAAGCAGTATCAGGAGTTCCACAAGGATCTTGATGAGGAATTCCATGATTTTGAGGACGAGGCGGAGTCCGGTGCTGAGGAACCCGTAGGTGAGGAAGCGGAATCTGTCGAAGAGTCCGCGCCGGAACGCAGCTACACTTCCCTGAACGCGAAAAAGGAAGAGTTCACCGAAGCTGCCAGGGATACGCTGGAAGCAGCAAAAGGCATGGGCAGGTCCGCCAAGGAAATGCTGAAGGATGTGGGCCAGATCATCGCCGAGAACATGCGTGAAGGCTCCGCGAACGCGGAGGATACCGCCAAGACCACAGTCGACCGGATCCGCACCGCCGTTCAGGACGTGACAGAAAAGCTGAAAAAAGCTCCCGAAAGATCGGGAGCTTTCTTATTATGCATTCATACCAAGCTCGATAGCCTTGTAGTTGTTAGGAATGAGTGCAGCCTTCTTAGGAGGTACTACCTTTTCGATAGCCTTCTTCATTGTATCAAGTGAGCAGATATTTGTCTCCTTGAGAAGCTTGCCTAAGAGGATGATGTTTGAACCGCCCTTGAGAGCGTTGTCATCAGCCATCTGCTGTGATGGGATACCGTGAAGCTCGATATCAGTTCTGTCTGTATCAGGCTCGATGAGTGTGCTGTCGAAGAATACCTTTCCGCCCGGCTTTACATCCTTGACGAACTTATCGAATGAAGGCTGGTTCATAACGATAAGAAGATCGGGAGTAAGTACCAGTGGTGAACCGATAGGCTCATCGGAAATACATACTGAACAGTTACAGGTACCGCCTCTCATCTCAGGGCCGTATGACGGGAGCCATGAGAGCTCCTTGTTATCCATAAGTCCGCAGTAAGCAAGGATCTTTCCTGCAAAGAGGATACCCTGACCGCCGAAGCCTGCGAGAAGGATCTCAGTTGTTGCCATTATTCCTCGCCTCCTTCTGTCTTAGGGAATACGCCTTCCTCTACGTCCTTGTAAACGCCGAGAGGATAGTAAGGGATCATTTCGTCCTGGAGTCTCTTGATAGCGTCAAGAGGAGTAAGTCCCCAGTTTGTAGGACAAGTTGAGAGGACCTCAACGATAGAGAAGCCTTTGCCTGCCTTCTGGTTCTCGAAAGCCTTTCTGATAGCCTTCTTAGCCTCACGGATATGAGGAACGCTGTCAACAGCAACACGCTGAGCAAGAGCAGTACCTGTGAGCTGTGAGAGCATCTCGCAGACCTTTACAGGATAGCCTGCAAGCTCAGGGCTTCTTCCGAAAGGAGTAGTCTGAGTTACCTGGCCGGGGAGAGTTGTAGGAGCCATCTGTCCGCCTGTCATACCGTAGATGGTATTGTTGATGAAGATAACAACTATATTCTCGCCTCTTGTAGCAACGTGAACTGTCTCGGCAGTACCGATAGCAGCAAGGTCGCCGTCGCCCTGGTATGTGAATACGAATTTATCGGGATTTGTACGCTTAACGCCTGTAGCAACAGCAGGAGCACGTCCGTGAGCAGCCTCGATCATATCACAGTTGAAGTAATCGTAAGCCATAACGGAGCATCCAACAGGACATACACCGACTGTATCGCCCTCGATACCCATTTCATCGATAACTTCGCAGAGGATCCTGTGAACGATACCGTGAGTACATCCGGGGCAGTAATGTGTAGGAACGTCGATAAGCGACTTTGGTCTTTCAAATACAACAGCCATTACTTAGCACCTCCGAGTTTTTTGATCTCCTCAAGCACCTCAACAGGTGTTGGGATAACGCCGCCTGTTCTTCCGTAGAAGTGAACGGGCTTTGAGCAGTTGATAGCCAGCTTGATATCGTCTACCATCTGTCCCATAGACATTTCTACGCTGAGGAGGCACTTAGCGTTCTTAGCAGCCTCGTTGATCTCCTTCCGAATGCACAGAGAAGGATATCGCAGTCCTCAGTGAGGTAAAGCTCAGCCTCTGTCTCAGTCTCCTTGATGATGTCGTACTTCTTGAATCTGTCAACGATGGACTTTTCAAGCTCATCGGGCTTGAGGTAGAGTGAGTTGATGATGTGGTGCTCTCTCTTGTTCTTGTGGCCGTTTGCAGCCCAGCTGCTCTTATCGTAAGCATCGGGGTTGATCTCAGGGAAAGTAACAGGCTCCATCATCTGACCGAGAAGACCGTCAGCGAGGATCATTGCAGGCATACGGTACTTGTCAGCACGGTCGAAAGCCTTTACAACGTAGTCAACCATTTCCTGAACGGAAGCAGGAGCATATACCAGAAGCTGGAAATCACCGTGACCGAGAGCCTTTGTAGCCTGCCAGTAGTCAGCCTGTGATGGCTGGATACCGCCGAGACCCGGGCCGCCTCTTTCAACGTTGATGATAACAGCAGGGAGGTCTGAACCTGCGATATATGATACACCTTCGCTCTTGAGAGAGATTCCGGGTGATGATGATGAAGTCATAGCTCTGACGCCTGTTGAAGCAGCGCCGAGAACCATATTGATAGCAGCGATCTCAGACTCAGCCTGAAGGAATACGCCGCCTGCCTTATGCATACGCTTAGCCATGTAAGCAGCAAGTTCTGTCTGAGGAGTGATGGGGTATCCGAAGAAGCACTTACAGCCTGCTCTGATAGCAGCCTCAGCGAGAGCCTCGTTACCCTTCATAAGATTTCTTTCCAAAGCTAAACAGCTCCTTTCAAATTCGGATAATTATTTTTCGATAACGATAGCGCAGTCAGGGCACATAGTAGCGCACATAGCGCAGCTTATGCAAGCGTCCTGATCGGTACATTCAGCGTAGAAGTAACCCTTCTTGTTACGCTTCTCCTTCTGGAGTGCCACGAT
>CADBAC010000469.1:3062-3656 GCA_902792495.1 Ruminococcus flavefaciens
TGTTACGCTTCTCCTTCTGGAGTGCCACGATCTTCTTGGGACAGGCAGCTGTACACAGACCGCAGCCCTTGCAGCGCTCGGTAATAACTGTCATCTTAGTCATTCACTCATCGCTCCTTTCAGTTTAATTCGTAATGCGTAATGCATAATTCGTAATTAGCGGTGTCCCTGTCGGGACGGATCAGAATTATCGTTTATCCGGATCAGTAAGCGCAGGCGAACATCGGAATTACGCATTACGCATTACGAATTACGCATTGGTTATCACCGTTCCCAGATAGGTTTTACGCAGATATTGGCAGCGAATTTATCGGCTGCATCAGTAGTGTCTGCGATATCCTCGGGATATACGGTATACATAACGGGGAGACCCGTTTTCTGTGAAGTTTCCTCGGCGAATTTACGTGAACTGTCCACTATTGCCAGTGTAGTCTCGTTTCCGAGGTTGGTATTGTTGATAAGCGCAGTATGCTTCATTCTTGCGGCGGCTTCTATCTCGTACATAAGCTCTGAGACTTCGTCCGGGGTAGAAGTAAGAGTACGGCGCTGATTAATGACATAGACCATATCTATATCGTCGCTGAACTGTTCAAG
>CADBAC010000470.1:0-2494 GCA_902792495.1 Ruminococcus flavefaciens
GCATCCTGGAGAGTGTCCGTATCGCCGCACTCGCTGCCGAATGATATCTCATCGACTGCGCCCAGCGAATCGAGAAGGTAGATAGCTCCCGTGGCGAAGTTTTCTGCGGAAGAAAGGCAGTACTGGACAGGAAGCTCGATCACCAGGTCTGCGCCTGAACGGACGGCGAGACGAGCTCTTTCCAGTTTATCCATAACGGCAACATCGCCCCTCTGGACGAAATTACCGCTCATAACGGCAACGATATGTGTAGCTCCGTTTTTTCTTGTTTCGTTTATATGATAAAGATGCCCGTTATGAAATGGGTTATACTCACAGATTATACCGCTGATTTTCATTTTACTACCTCTTTCCTGAAATTTCAATGCTTTTTGACAATATTTTATTATCCTTACAAATTATTTGTGAGAATCGGATATGTTTTGTCCGATTTTACGGATATTTTAATGCGTATTGAGACAAATTTAAGAAAAACACTTGCAATTTGCCGAAAATAGTATATAATAATATATGCAAATCAAAATCTGAAAGGAAAATGCATATATGATTATTTTAGTAGTTAACGCAGGAAGCTCATCACTGAAGTATCAGCTCATCAACATGGAAGATGAGAGCGTGATCGCTAAGGGCAACTGCGACCGTATCGGCATCGACGGCCACCTCAACCACAAGACAAGCGACGGCAGAGTTCTCGATGTTGACTGCGACTTCCCTACACATACAGAAGCTTTCATGAAGCTTGTTGAAGCTCTTACTACAGGCGATGCAAAGGTAATCGACAGCATGGACGAGATCTCAGCTGTAGGTCACCGTATCGTGCAGGGTGCTGATGTATTCGACAAGTCAGTGCTCGTTACAGACGAAGTTATCGATCAGATCGATGATCTCCGTGAACTCGCTCCTGTTCACAACCACGCTCACGCACTTGCTCTGAGAGCTTGTAAGAGCGTTATCCCTGCAAACGTTCCGCAGGTAGTTGTATTCGATACAGCTTTCCATCAGACAATGCCTGCCAAGGCTTTCATGTTCGGTCTTCCTTATGAGGACTACGAGAAGTACCACGTAAGAAAGTACGGCTTCCACGGCACATCACACAGATTCGTTTCAAAGGCACTTGCTGAAGCTATGGGCAAGAACGTTGAGGATCTCAAGATCGTTTCATGCCACCTGGGCAACGGTTCATCCATCACAGCTGTAAAGGGCGGCAAGTCTATCGATACATCAATGGGCTTCACACCTCTCGACGGCGTTGTAATGGGAACAAGAACAGGTTCTGTTGACCCATCTGCTGTTACTTTCGTAGCTGACAAGCACGGCTTCACACCTTCACAGATGAGCGAATACATGAACAAGAAGTCAGGATTCCTCGGCGTTTCAGGTGTTGGTTCAGATAACCGTGACATTCAGGAAGCTGCTAACAAGGGCAACGAAAGAGCTCAGCTCGTTTCTGATATGCTGGCTTACGAGATCCAGAAGTACATTGGTTCATACGCTGCTGCTATGAACGGCATTGACGCTGTTCTCTTCACAGGCGGTATCGGTGAGAACTCATGGGAAGTAAGAGAAGCTGTATGTGAGAACATGGATTACTTCGGAATCAAGATCGACAAGGAGCTCAACAGATCTATCAGAGGCAAGCTCACAAAGATCTCAACTCCTGATTCAAAGATCGAAGTATGGATCGTTCCTACAAACGAGGAACTCCTCATCGCAAGAGACACTCTCGCACTGATCTCAAAGTAATTCAGTAATTTACATTATACTACATTATATATAAAAAATCAATAGATTTTAACATAATATCACAAGCGATCGGGCTGTCGGGACGCCAGCCCCTACAATATCACCTTCTCATCAAGGTCGGAAATGTAGGGGACGGCGTCCTCGACGTCCCTTTTTTATTCTGATATTTTTTTCTGAAAAGCTGTAAGATTCTGCTTTCCTGTACGTCTAATAATATGAAAGGGGTGAGAAGATGGAAAAGGGATTTCACGAAATATACGAAAAATACAGCACCGACCTGTACTCGTTCATCATTAAACTATGCGGCAATGAACAGCTTGCCAAGGATATCATGCAGGACACCATGCTGAGGGCTTTCACGCATTTCGATCAGTACAAACAATGGCAGGTGCAATATCAAAACATGGCTTTGTACTATCGCTAAGAATGTCTACTTCGACCACCTGCGCAAGTCCGAAAGCCGCAACACTTCCCTTGATACCGCTGAAAATGCCGCCGTGGACAGCTTCGAGCAAAGTCTTACCGATTCCGACACCGCCATACGCATACACCATCTTCTCCACGAACTGGACGAGCCTTACCGTGAAGTGCTTCTGCTGAGGATATTCGCCGAGCTGAAATTCTCCGACATCGGCAGTGTCTTCGGAAAAAGCGAAAACTGGGCAGGCGTGACGTACTATCGTGGGAAGCGGAAACTCATCGAACTTATGAAAAAGGAGGGGCTTTTATGAAAAAATATGATCTGCCTTGC
>CADBAC010000470.1:2512-3038 GCA_902792495.1 Ruminococcus flavefaciens
GCTTTATAATGAGGGCGGATGCAGCGAGGAAAGCCGTCAGATAGTGGAGGAACATCTGCAAAACTGCGAAAACTGCCGTGAACTCTGCGGCAATATCCCCATCCCCGTAAAGGATGATTCCCCAAAGCCAAGCGAATCCGAGACTTTCAGAAAGATAAGCCGCAAGCTGAAAAAGAGCAGATACTCCAAGCTGATATCGGCGGTTCTGTGCGTTTTCCTTGTGGGACTGACTATTCTCACAGGTGCGTGGTATTACACTTCCTACCTCCCCTATAAGCGCCTTGCCAAGAATCTCTCTCCAGACAATAGTTTCGGTCATCTTTTTTCCGATTACTCAGGTATGCAGGAACGCTACTGGTTACACATCGCAATGCCAAGTTTTCTGAATATTGGCGGTGGTTATGCCGCTGTTAATCTGCGCAGTGATTTTGTCAGCGACCCGACTTACAATCCACCATCTATGTTCGTATGGGTATCAAATAAGGAAACGAAATACGGTATCAATATCATTTCTGTCTCCATAGAA
>CADBAC010000471.1 GCA_902792495.1 Ruminococcus flavefaciens
TTGACATACGATAGTATGCCTGCGGAATTTCTATACAATCTGACGAAAAAATCTGTCGGCGCATCTTCAGCACAAGCTTTGTGCGGTGTTGCCTAAACACAATCGGAGGATAAATATGAGCATACTTAATGTTGAACACGTTACCCACGGCTTTGGAGCGAGACAGATACTGAACGACGCTTCTTTCCGCCTTCTCAAAGGCGAACACGTCGGTCTTGTCGGCGCAAACGGCGAGGGCAAGTCAACTTTTCTGAATATAATCATGGGCAAACTTCAGCCCGACGAAGGCAAGATCGAATGGTGCCGCCATATCACCACAGGCTACCTTGACCAGTACAGCACCCTCGAAAAAGGCAAGACTATCCGTGACGTTCTGCGTGAAGCTTTCGACCACCTTTCAGACCTTGAAGCCGAGATGCTGGGGCTTTACGAAAAAATGTCCGACTGCTCCGAGGAGGAAATGGAAAAGCTTATGGAGGATGTGGGTGAGATACAGAGCATTCTCGACTACAGCGGATTCTATACCATCGACGCTAAAATTTCCGAATATGCAAACGGTCTCGGTCTCAATGAGATAGGCCTTGACAGGGATGTTGCCGAACTTTCGGGCGGTCAGCGTGCAAAGGTTCTTCTGGCAAAGGTACTGCTGGAAAATCCCATGATACTCATTCTCGACGAGCCAACAAACTTCCTTGACGAAAACCACATCAGATGGCTCACCAATTTCCTTCAGAATTACGAGAACGCTTTCATTCTTGTTTCCCATGATGTGCCGTTCATGAACAGCGTAATAAATGTGGTGTACCATGTGGAAAATGCCGTTATGACACGATATACAGGCGATTACGACAACTTCACAAGAATGTATGAACTGAAGAAAAAGCAGATCGAACAGGCCTACGAAAAGCAGCAGAAAGAGATCGCCGACCTCGAAGACTTCATCGCCCGCAATAAAGCAAGGGTCGCAACTACAAATATGGCTAAATCACGCCAGAAAAAGCTGGACAAGATGGACAAGATCACGCTTATGCGTGAAAAGCCCAAGCCCAGTTTCTCATTCAGAAAAGCCCGTACTCCCGGACGTGTGGTCATCGACTGCAAAGAAATCGTGCTGGGCTATGACGAACCGCTCACCAAGCCCATCTCAATCAAGGTGGAGAACGGTCAGAAGATCGCTATCCGTGGCGTAAACGGCATAGGCAAGTCAACTCTGCTCAAAACTCTGCTGAAGATCATACCTCCGCTTTCGGGCTATGTGGAGCATGACCAGTTCGTGGAATACGGCTACTTTGAACAGGAAGAGGAAAGCACCTCCAAGACTGCCCTCGACGTGATATGGGAGGAGTACCCGTCCATGACAAATGCAGAGGTACGTGCGGCGCTGGCACAGTGCGGCCTTACCACCGAGCATATCACTTCACAGATGCGTGTACTCTCAGGAGGCGAGAATGCAAAGGTCAGGATCTGCCGCATCATGCTGAAAGAAGTCAACCTCCTCGTTCTTGATGAGCCTACCAACCACCTCGATGTGGATGCCAAGGAGTCGCTGAAAAAGGCTATCAAGGACTACAAGGGCACCGTCCTCATCGTCAGCCATGAACCCGAATTCTATATGGATATCGCCGACAATATCTGGAATATCGAGGAATGGTCCACAAAGATAATCTGAACGCAGAAGGAGCAATGACAATGCAGTATACTATATTGAAAATTATGGAGGAAGACTACGGCTGCGAGGGTATCCCCGAGAACGAGGAGCTTATGTGCAGCGTCCTTGTCCGTGACGAAAACGGCTGCGAAAAATGGCTGAAATTGGCCGACAGCTACCTCACCTCTCATAACCTGAATATCGGCTCTGTGTTCACCTCAGACTAAACCGCCGCCGTTCTTTGTAATGTTTCGGCTTAGCTATACTTTTGTTCTTGAGGGAAACCCTTTTGAAAAAGGGTTCCTCTGACGGAGGCGGTCCCCTCTGTCACTGGCGTGACATCTCCCCACACTGTGGGGAGCGCTGCCCTCAAACTCCCTTCCTAAAACTTTCAGTATTAATTTTTCTTCTGATAGGGCGCACCAAGTAAACTTCAAATTTATACTTGTATGGTGTGCGCCCTATCAG